>ONHU01000093.1 GCA_900317675.1 uncultured Eubacteriales bacterium | reverse complement strand
ATGATATATGGAATCCCTGGCACGGATGTGTCAGATGCAGCGAAGGCTGTGAGAACTGTTATATGTATTTCCTGGATGACAGGAGAGATAAGGATGGATCTGAGATCTATCTTACTTCCAATGCCGGATATCCTCTGTCGAAAGACAGAAAGGGAAGATACAAGATACAGAGCGGTGAAAAAATAAGTGTCTGCATGACATCGGATTTCTTCCTCCGAGAGGCGGATCAGTGGCGCGGCCGGGCATGGGACATCATGCGTATGAGAAGTGATGTCATCTTTATTCTGGTGACCAAGAGACCGCAGCGGATAGCTGAATGCCTTCCTGCAGACTGGGGAGACGGATGGGAGAATATATTTCTGAATGTGACAACTGAGAACCAGAAGAGAGCTGATGAACGTCTGCCGCTCCTGCTGGAGCTGCCGTTTAAGCACAAAGGCATATATGTCGCGCCTATCCTGGGACCTGTGAAGCTTGGCAGGTATCTTGACAGCGGACAGATAGAGCAGGTCGTGTGCGGAGGAGAGAACTACGGCGGAAGGAGGCCCTGTGATTTTGACTGGGTGAGATCCCTGCGGGAGGAATGCGAGTCAAGGAACATAACCTTCTGCTTCATGGAGACGGGCACAGTATTCATCAAAGACGGGAAGCAGTACATTCTTAACGGCAAGAGACTTCAGACAAGTCAGGCGCTGAAATCAGGAATGAACTATCAGGGCAAACCTATGGAATTTAAGCTTGTCGACAGCTGGGGCCTTCCGGTGCCAGAAGACAGACTGTATGTGAAGCATTACCGTGACAACTGCAGAGAATGCGCGATGAAGCTTATCTGCAACGGATGCAGTGACTGCGGAAGATGTGAGAAGAATGAAATATCGCAATAATTGAAGAACAGGCACGAGGGATCGAACATCCTTCGAGTATGGGGCTATAAGCCCCGTCGAGGGCGCGAAGTGTCCGAGACAATAACCCACCCGCTAGGCGGGTGCGCGTCGAAGGTTAAACCAAAAGGCTCAACTTTGCTACAATGAGAGTGTTCAAGCCTCAGAGTAGAAAGGAGAGCCTATGGCAAACAAGAGTTATAGTCTTGCTCATACTAAGTGGATGTGCAAGTACCACATAGTATTTACGCCAAAGTACCGGCGTAAAATAATATACAATAAATACAGAGAGGATCTGGCAGAGATCCTAAAAACACTCTGTAAATACAAAGGTGTAGAGATAATCGAAGGGCATATGATGCCAGATCATGTACATATGCTGGTAGCAATTCCGCCCAGAATCAGTGTATCAAGTTTCATGGGATATCTCAAGGGAAAGAGCGCGCTGATGATGTTCGAGAAACATGCCAACCTGAAGTATAAATTTGGGAACCGGCACTTTTGGTCGGAAGGTTATTACGTAAGCACAGTAGGGCTAAATGAAGAGACGATACGAAAATACATTCGTGATCAGGAAAAGGACGATATAGCAAAAGATAAGCTGAGTGTGAAAGAGTACGCAGATCCATTCAGCTAGTGAGCCCCTTTAGGGGCGAGCCAAAGTGGCAAAGACACTGAGGCTTGAACAAAGAGAAAGCCCGCGTCTTTAGGCGCGGGTCAGTAATAGGGGCTTATAGCCCCGGTTCGAACCACCCGTTTTACGGGTGGCACCGATTTGATTCCAATTGCTTACAGAAGGATCAGAGCAGGACTTCTACGCATTCTTTTTTGCTGCTGCCAGCTCTGCGACGATGCGGTCGTATTCTTCCTCATCAAGAATATAGTGCTTCTTGTAGAGGATGTAAGCGCTGACCATCATGAGAAGCGGGATGAGGCACATCACCAGAAGCAGTCCGTGGCTCTGCGCAGTGCTGACAGAACTGATCACAGCGTCGATCTGCTGGAGCTTTGTCGCTTCGGTGATCGCTCCCGCATTGGCTGCCTGCTCGAGAGACGAAATCTGGTTCGTGGTGTCAGTGATACCGAAGATCAGATATGTGACAGTGGTAAGGAGCACACATACCGCGCTTCCGAATTTTGTGAAGAACGGTCTTATGGAAGCGACGATCGCCTCATCTCTTGTGCCGTTTTTGAGCTCGTTGTACTCAACAGTATTGATGATCGAAAGCATCATGATGACATAATAGCAGTTCATCCCGAGCTGGGCGATCATATATCCTATCGTCGTGATCCAGAATGACGGCATCGTTGCCGGCATGAAGAGTCCGGCGGCAAGCATGATCGCAAAACCTGCAGTCAGTATGATACCGAAAGCTTTCATGAGAGTCTTCCTGCTCCATTTCGATGAAAGCAGAGGGTACGCGATCAGAAGGATGCCTGATGCTGAAAGTCCGATCGTGGAGAAGAGGGAGTACAGTCCTCCCTGGTAGCCATATGTGAAATAGATATATGTAGAGCCGATCCCTCCGATGATCAGATCAGCGCCGACCTGATGGATCAGGAAAATGAGGCACATCCACGAAAGCTGATCGTTATTGACGATCGTGGACAGGATCTTTTTGAAACTGACCGGAGGAGGTACGACCTCCATGTATGAACGGTCTTCTCTGACTCCTATGATAGTGATGGAGAGAAACAGCGGGGCAAGGATGCAGAAGATAAGTGCGACTCTGCCGTACGCAGTCTGCGCATTGCCTCCGATCGTGTTCGATCCCGTTGTGAACATCGGTATCATAATACCTGCGACTGCGCCGCCGATGCCGGCTGCGAGATTGGTCATAGCTGTCAGCTTGTCTCTGGTTCCGCCGTCTCTGCTGAGAGAAGGGATCATTCCCCAGTAAGAGATATCGTGCATCGTATAGGTGATGCTGTAGGCAAAATAGATGATGCCGAAGAACCATATGAACGCCCATCCTTCAAGCCTGACGTTGAACGCCAGATAGACGACAACAGATGTGCTGAGTATGCCTATGGTCAGCCATGGCTTGTATTTTCCCCAGCGCGTCCTTGTCCGCTCTATGATATTTCCCATCAGAGGGTCGTTGAGAGCATCGAAAATACGGGCTCCGATCATGATCCCGGTGATAGACATCAGCTGAGCCGCTGTCAGATTATGTGTGAACAGCACATACAGCAGGATGTAGTTGGTAAAAAGATTGTAGATCATATCTCTTCCGAGCGTCCCGACAGGGAAGCACAGAAGATTGCGCTTCTGTGATTTTTCGTCAGGAGCGCCGGAATTCAAAGCTGCAGCTGCGTTTTTGTTATCCATCTTGTCTGTCCTTTTGATTTATCAGATCTGTTCCAGGAATGACTTGTCTTCCCAGTCCTTGTTCTCCCAGATCCTGCGGTATTCTTCATAGAGAGCCCTCTGTTCTTCGTCATATGCTCCCATATTGTCTGAAGTGAGCAGGAAGCTGCCGTACTGAGCGAGGACTCTTGCATGCATATCCTTCTGCTCGTCAGTGAGTTTGATATTGTCCCTCCGCAGGAAAAATACATCAGGGTCATTGAGGAAAGCCCTGCCGTCAAGATGCCTGCGGTAGTAGGTGTCTCCGATCGCGTTGCGTGTCGAGACGATCTCTCTGTTCTGCTGTCTCATCAGCGGAGTATTCGCCCAGTCCAGGCCTGCATCACAGCCAATCCTGCAGTACTCGACCTTGCCGAAGGCAGGCATGAGAGGGACACCGCACCCGAGTATCAGCCCGTCGCCGCACCATTCTCTGAGAAGATCCATCGCACGGCACATCCTTGCGCCGCGGCTTTCTCCGTGATGTTTTCCGGTCCTTGTAGGCCATGGGGCAGCACTGTAGAGGAAATCCAGTTTTACCAGATCAAACCCCCATTCGCCGAAGACTCTGTTAAAGACGCGTTTCATATGATCTCTCATTCCGCGCTTATCAATATCAAGAGAGAAGAAGCCGTTCCAGTTGCAGCCTGCATACCATGGTTTTCCTCTGTGATAGAGCAGCCATTCAGGATGCTTCCTGACCAGGTCCGACTTGATCTGAGCGGAGAAAGGCGCCAGCCACAGTCCTGCTTTGAAACCCGCCTGATGGATATCATCTACGGAAGCCTTAAGACCGCGAGGGAATTTTGCAGTATCGACTTCCCAGTCGCCGACCGCTGTCTGCCAGCCGTCGTCGATCTGGAACAGATCCCCCGGCCTGAGGATGCCTTTGCAGCCTTCAAGGTCCTCTGTGATCGTCTGATCGCTGATATCCGCAAATCGGTTGTACCAGCTGGTATAGCCTGCCATCGGCTCGGCAGGACGCCGACTGATGCCCGCTTCACGGAACCATGCGTCAAAGACTTCATCCTCTGTACCTTCAAGTATTACGATATGAACTCCGGGATCCCTGCCCGGACCGATCCCGGCATCTTTGACGATCTTCAGCTCGCCGGTGACGGCATCGTAGTAAAAGACCGTATAGCCGTTCGTCTCATCTGTGGACGCTACAAGTGTGTAGACATCGCCTCGGCGGCGGTACATATATGAGAATCCGTGGAAACATCCCTGCTTTCCGGAGTACCTGATGAAAAATTCATCGCCGTATTTCCGGGTGCCGAAAGGCGAGCCCAAAGCGCGGAAAAGCGGATTTATGGCAGGAAAGCTGTCAGAAGGCCTGACTTCGTGAGAGACAGTCCATGTCTGATAACCATTGAAGAAAAGTCTGTCAGAGGAACTGCATCTGAAATCGAGCACCCATGCTGACATGCTCTGATTTTTGGCAATTGATGCCGGATCAATTTTTCTCATTGATGACCTCCGGTTTTTAGTGTATCATTTCAGCTATTCTATCATATTCAGGATAGCAACTCTATTTGAATATACAATTGATTGTATCGCCGGTCAGTTTTGAGTATAATACGTGAACGGGAAAAGGAAAGACATGAAGAGAAAGACAGGAATCGGAGCAGGAATAACGATAGCGATCATCCTGTTTGTCATAGCCGGTGTGATCTATTTCATACTGCTGGGTCAGTGGCATACAGCTGCTTTTGCTGCGGGAAATTCCAATCAGGTCACCATCTACAGGATCACCGAAAATGAAAAAGGAGAGAAACAGCCTCCTGAGGCTGCCGGCACGGTGACAAGAGGCAAGGCAGTCACACGCTATCTGGAAAGCGTGACAGCTGACGGTGTGACATACCACAAGGTCAAAAGCGAACAGTATCCGGATGAGGATGATCTCTATATGGCAGAAGTGGATCTGTCGGAAACTGCCGAAGGCGCAGTAAGAGAGACAGAAGTCTATGTAAGGACACCTGCGACGATCTATAAAACTGCAGACAGCCCGGCGATAGCTTCTTTTGCCTCTAAGGGGGAAAAGCTCGCTGTCACAGGTCATGACAGGCTTCTTGACAATGGATATATCAACATGTACAAGGTCAGCTATACCGATGAGGACGGAGCTGACGCAGAAGGATATGTCTACGGCAAGTACATGACCGGTACGGAAGAGGCTGCTCTGGAACCGTATAATGAGAACGGCGAGTACGACGAGGCTTCCGAAGACGGGTTCAGATTCGAGCTCTATGGAGGCGAGGCGACAGACCTCGACTTCTATCCGTATGAGAAGACAAATATAAAAGGAAACAAGTTCTGCAGCTACGCAAGAGCGATGTACCTCAATGCCTATGCGGCAGTCCATCCGGAGGCGTATGTCGATCTCATCAAAAAGAGCGGATGCAATGCGGTTGTCATAGATATCAAGGACGGCCCGCTGACATATGAGTCTGAAGTCGCAGCTGAACTTTCTCCATCATCCTATAAAGCGGCCTATTTTACAGCCGATGAGATGAAAGCAGGAGTGCAGGCATATAAAGATGCCGGCGTCTATCTCATAGGAAGGATCGTGACCTTCAACGATACATACTATGCGAAAGATCATCCGGAAAACTGTATAGAATACGGCGGATCATCAGGCTGGCCGAGCGCATACTCAAGAGATGTATGGGAGTACAATGTAAGACTCGCGCAGGAAGCTGTAAAGGAATTCGGTTTCAACGAGATACAATTCGACTATGTGAGATTTCCTGAGTCCGCATTTGAGATGTCCCAGTCAGGAAAAGCTGACTTCCGCAACAAATACGGCGAGTCAAAAGCTCAGGCTGTGCAGAATTTCTGCTTCTACGCCGCTGACCAGCTCAGAGAGAGCGGGGCATACATCTCGATCGACGTGTTCGGAGAAAGCGCATACAGTTATGTAACAGCTTACGGTCAGTACTGGACAGCGATCTCCAATATTGCCGACGCGATAAGCGCGATGCCTTATACAGACCATTTCTCGGGGAATGCTCCTTGGGAGGACCCTTACGGGTCTGTTTACAACTGGGCAGAGAAGGCGGAAGAGCAGCAGGAAAGGCTTCAGGATCCGGCTGTGGCCAGGACCTGGATCACAGGCTACAACACTCCTCACTGGGCGCCGAGTGTCGATTACAATGAGGAGAGGATGAAAGCGCAGATAGAAGCCCTTGAGGACTGCGGACTGGACGGAGGGTTCATACCATGGAATGTGCTCTCGGATCTCAATAAATACCGTCAGTATCAGGCGATCTGGAATGAATAAGAAAAGAAGGGCGCAGACAAAAGTCTGCGCCTTTTTTGATGCGGATGGATGACCTTCTGGTCAATTTAGTTCCGTATTTTTTGTATTCAGGCACTTATCTTAATTGACTAAAAAGAATGATGAATATACAATAGAATCAATATGATATGACCTTATGTTCTCATGCACATCAGGCATGCGGACACAGACG
>ONHU01000092.1 GCA_900317675.1 uncultured Eubacteriales bacterium | reverse complement strand
CAAATGCGTTCCAATTTGAGCCTGCTAATATGTCTTATAACTAAAGAATGCATATATCCTGAGTGGTGATCTCGCAGAAGAGCGGGCCGCCGGCTGCGCATAGCGCGGCCGGGAACGGCGAAAAGCTCTTCGAGAATTATCACCCGAAGGATATATGCATTCTTTTAGTTCCGTTTAGACTTATGTATTCCAGCCGGAGTAAAGTCCGACGCATTTCAGCAAGCTCTCTGAAAGCGCTCCCTAGATCCCGAGCATGTCTGCGTACTCTTTGAGCGCTCCGTCTGTGTCGTGTGCGAGAACGCGTTTTGCAAGGACTTTGCCGAGCTGTACGCCTTCCTGGTCGAAGCTGTTCAGATTCCAGAGGAATCCCTGGAACATGATCTTGTTTTCAAAGTGAGCGAGTAGCGCTCCGAGTGATTCAGGTGTCAGCTGATCACCTGTGATGATGCTCGAAGGTCTGCCGCCGTCGAACTGCTTGTTCAGGTTGTCATCTTCCTTACCGCAGGCGAAGGCTACGATCTGTGCTGCTACATTGGCGCCAAGCTTTTTCTGGCTTGTGCTGCCCTGGATCTCTACGTCAGTTCCGGACTGGTTTTCTCTGAAGCCGATGAACTGGAGAGGAACTATGTCCTTGCCCTGGTGGAGGAGCTGATAGAACGAGTGCTGTCCGTTGGTTCCCGGCTCACCGAAGAGTACCGGACCTGTCTTGTAGTCTACAGGCTCGCCGAAACGGTTTACTGACTTGCCGTTGGATTCCATGTCAGCCTGCTGCAGATGCGCAGGGAATCTTGCGAGTGCCTGTGCGTATGGCAGCACTGCTGTGCTTTCATATCCGAGGATGTTGCGTTCATAAACACCGATCAGAGCGTCGAGCATTGCCGCGTTCTGCATAGGACCCGGGAGAGCAGCGAGCTTGTCTGCTTCTGCAGCTCCTGCGAGGAAACGGTCGAATACATCGGAGCCGAAAGCGAGGGACAGAACTGCTCCGCCTACTGCTGATGTCGAAGAATATCTGCCGCCGATATAGTCATCCATGAAGAATGCCGCGAGATAGTCGCTGCTGCTTGCGAGAGGCGAAGTCTCACTGGTGACGGCTATCATGTGGCGTGAAGGGTCGAGGCCGGCCTCTGTGAGAGCATTCTTGACAAAAGCTTCGTTGGTCAGTGTCTCAAGAGTGGTTCCCGACTTGGATACAAGGATGAAGATCGTATGCGCTACATCGATCGTATTCAGTACGCTTACGGCATCGTCCGGGTCGACATTGCTTATGAATCTGGCATCCATGAGAAGAGCGTCGTTGGCGCGTGCCCAGTTCTCAAGGGCGATATACATAGCGCGTGGACCGAGGTCGCTTCCGCCGATACCGATCTGCACTACAGTAGTGAATTTTTCACCTGCTGCGTTGGTGATCTCGCCGGCATGGACCTTTGCGGCGAAGTCTGCGATCTTAGCCTGCTCTCCGGTATAAAAAGCTCTCTTGTCTGTTCCGTCGCATACGACCGGGCCGCCAAGCTGTCCGCGTGTCAGATGATGCAGTACCAGACGCTTTTCGCCTGTGTTGATCATAGCGCCGTTGTAAAGCTCTTCGAACTTGCCTGCGAGCTCGGATTCGTCTGCAAGAGCAGCGAGCATTCCGAGGATCTCCTCGTCTACCTGCTTTGCGGCAAAGTTGTATTTGAGTCCGCAAGCCATAGGGACAAAATAGCTTCTGACGCGCTCTGCGCCTTCTTCTCCTGCAAGGACCTCTCTGAGATCAACGCGGTGATCCGAAGCCTTGAGTGTTTTGTATGCATTTAATGTGTCGAGGTTTTTCCATCCAGCCATATTACCCTTCCTCCTTGATTCCTGCTGTCATTATATGTATTGGCTATTTTTTACTTATTTGTATTTATCTGCTATCTTGCTTACGTCTTCTCCGTCGATGATCTGCTTGAGATCGCGTGCCAGAGCAGGGGACTCACCGATCGATTCGGATTTGCCCTGGGAGATCAGCTCTTCGCTCAGAGCATCGAGGGCGTGGAAGTATTCTACGCTCTCATCCCATTCTGCTTTTGCCGCTTCATCGAGGTCAGACGGACCTATTTTCATTGTATCCTGTATGTATTTTCCGAGGAATCCGGTCACCTTTTTCTGTCCGCGGATATTGGTGTGGCCGTGATTGTAGTAATCCTGACGCTCCTGCAGGCCGATCGTATGGAAATCTTTCTGCATGTTGAGAGATGAATATCCATATTCGCCGGCGATCTCACAGACGCGGTTGGCTTTGAGGTTTACAAGCAGTTCATCCGGATCCTGCTGTGTCAGGACAGTAGGGTATTTGACGAAGAGCACCTCAATATCCTTGCTCTTGCAGAAGTCGAGGAAGTCACGGATGATCCTTTCGGTCTCCTGGTCGAGAGGCACGGTCTCCTCTGAGAAGCTTGCGTCATCAACCAAAGCAAGCTGCCTGGTACGTGTCCTTGTTTCAATTCCCTTGAGAGGAGATGGACCGAAGCGTTCGGTATCCATCCGGTCTTTGAGCCTGAGGATGTTGATCGGGACACGCGAGTGACATTTTATGAAAGGAAAGACCATGCTGGCCGCGCTGACATTGTTCACGTTCTCACTGATCTCTCTGGCTGTGCTGATTTTTTCGGATGAAAAAGGCACAGAGTTCATGATGAGATAGAGCTGGCTGCTCCTGGTCGCTATCATCTCGTGCTCATAGCCGCCTCCGAAGACATCGACTACGACGAGTTTTGGCTTCTGAGTGCGCAGAGCATCCTGCAGGGCAGGCTTCCACATCGTGCATGTGCCGCCTCCGATCGCGTAAGGATAGGAGGTAAAACCGAATTTCTCATAAGCGTATGCTGAAGAAAAACCGGAATATGTCGCGCTGGAACCGATCAGGAGCACGTCGATCGTGTCTTTTGGCTCCTTGTGAAGCATCAGGACGCGGTTCTGATCAAGTGCCTGCGATTCCGGTATGCACAGGAAGAGCTCCATAAAGACAAGGGAACCGGCAAGTGCCAGAACCATTGTGATCACGGCGACAGCTCTTCGAATATTGGTCTTTTTAGTATCTGTTTTTTCTGGCATTAACGGTGCACCTCAATGTTAAGTGTGTTGTGTTTTGCTCTAGAACTGCATGTAGACGAACTCTGCCGGGTCATACGCAGGTCCGTAAGCGCCGATCAGCAGGATGAGCATGATCAGGCCGAACAGGCAGATCCACTGCAGCAGACCGCAGCGTTTCTCCAGAAGTTCTGCCGGTGTGTCGGTCTTGGTCTGCTCAAGCCGTATGCTTATGTAAAGCACCAGCATGGCGCTGCACATGATCGCCAGATATTCTACTTTGCGCATGCCGAGAGTCGGAAGTTCCTGCAGGAAGACTCCCGGACTCTGATCGGTGATCGTCAGATACATCATCTGCATCGCGTTGGTGAAATTGTCAGCTATGTCGAATACATAACCGACAAGGACGATCACGAAGGTCCTCAGCATCTGAAACAGCTTCCACCAGGCCGCGTCCTCTCTGATATGCAGTGCCTTGCGCGAACTTGCATATACAGGACCGAGCATGGCCGAAAGCATGATGATCAGGCCGTTCCACACACCGAATGCGATGTACTTGCTGTTGGCTAGTTCTTCATCCAGGCACCGAGTGTGATGTGCCAGCGTCTCCAGTATTCGCTGATGGACCTGGAGAAATAAGGCTGGCGGAAGTTGACCTCGAGGTCGATTCCGATCACGCGGCATATGCCTCTGGATATGTCGATGCCGCCCGAGAAGTCAGCATAAAGCTGCAGAGCATAGAGCAGGGTGATGAACAGCACCATAGTGCCGCCGTATCCCGGCATATCTTCGGTTCCGTTGATGCCGCCGTTATCATAGTAAGCCTTGATCGCTTTCCACGCGCAGTCAGCGATGACGAGCTTCTTGAACAGGCCCCATGTAACATTCATGATGCCCTGCTTGAAGTTGGTCCACTCGAGATCATGAGGCTCGATGAGCTGGTCGTGGAGCTTGCCGTACTGGCTGATCGGACCCTGTACGATCTGCGGGAAGAAAGAAACGAAGAGAGCAAATTTAAAGATGTTGCGCTCAGGCGTCACGGTCTCCCGGTACACATCGATCAGGTATCCGGTAGCGATAAAAGTATAGAAAGAAATTCCGAGAGGCAGGAGCAGTCTGATCTGAGGAGCGCTTTCAGGCGATGCCCCGATCAGAGCCGCGATGCTTCCGGACATGAAGTTAAAATATTTGAGCAGGAAAAGTATTCCGAAGTTCAGGATCAGTGTCAGCGCAAGGATCCGTTTCTTTCTCTTGCCTGCAGCCTCTTTGAATGCTTTTTTCTCCTCCCTGGACCATTCCGCCTTCTTTTCTTTGACGGTTTTGCGCGTCTCAGCGGAGATGTCATCCATCTTTACGGCAGCAAAGTAGATCGACAGGATGGTCACAACGATGAAAGCTGCATACCTGAAACTGTTGTACAGATAAAAAAAGCAGCTGGCGATCAGCAGTATGACCCAGCGCTGCTCTTTTTTTGGGTATACGAAATAGAGTATTCCTGTGATGATTGCAAAAATTGCGAATGGCAGTGATGTCAGAGCCATGCGGTCAGATCCTCCGGTTGATTGAACTTAGCAGTCTCTATCCTGCTTCTCATAAGGTGAAGAGCGCCTGTCTTGTCAAGAATGTAGATGGAAGGCAGATCTCTGGACAGGAACAGGGAGAACCCTTCATAAAGCGAGTACGCGCCTGTCCTGTGGAAAACGAGCCTGTCTCCGATCTTAAGACCGGGCAGGGATGCGCCGCGGGCGATTACATCGGCTGTCGTGCACAGGCTTCCGCAGAGTGTCCATTTTTCATCTTCTCCTGAAGACGGTCCGGAATCGCAGCCGGCGGCGTCAGATTTGATATGTGTGATCACCGGGATCTGCATCCCCTGGATCTGCCCGTCATATTTCAGCTGATGAAGACCGCCGTCTACTATGGCATAGTTGACACCGTCGTTTGTCTTGGCATCGACGACTGTCGTCACATAGTATCCGCACGGAGCCGCAAAAAATCTGCCCATCTCAACAGTGACATGGACTCTTGAGGAAAGCTCTCTGACTGCCTCAGAGATATCACTGAGTCTGGCCGCTTCTTTTTCTGCAGCCTCGTCAGAGAAGTAGTCTACTGCCAGACCGGTTCCGTATTCGATGCGCTCAGGCACATAACCGAGCTCCTCTTCGAGACGGTCAAGGATCTTGCCCAGACGGGTAAGCTCTTTGATGATCTCCTTAGGCCTTGTTTTCTGTGTGCCGGTAAAATAGTGGATACCGACGATCCTGATCCCGGAGTAAGACGCTCTGTCAGCGATCACTTTAAATACATCTGCCTTGTCCATTCCGAACTGACTCTCGCATGAGAGACGGACGAGGACATCGACAGTAAGTCCGCGCTTAGATGCTTCACTGCTGATACTGTCCAGATGACTGTAGCTTTCAGCTGTGAGAAGCGTGACTCCGTAATCGAGAGCGCGGCCGACTTCTTCGGCAGACTTGTTTACACCGGAAAAGATGATCATTGCCGGATCGATCTTAAAAGCTTTGCAGATCTCGAGCTCGCCCGGACTGCAGACTTCTATATTGCTGAAGCCGTCAGGAAGAACGGCGAGCAGGAATGGGTTGGCCTTGATCGAATAGCAGATATCCACTGTTTCTCCGAAAGATTTCCTGACCAGCTCCATCCTGCTGATAAAGTCCTGTTCTGAAAAAATATAGGCAGGCGATGCCGCAGCGCAAAAGGCTTCCGTCATATCTTTACACCTATTCCTCATCCTGGAGCTTTTCGATCAGCTCGAGCATAGCCTCAGCGGAATTGAAGTTTTCCGGTACGAGGTTGGCCGGTCTGATAGTGATATCGTACTCATCGTTGAGCATGCCTACCAGCGAGATAATATCGAATGAATCGAGTACTCCTCCGGTTACAAGTGACTTCTCATTCTCAAAGTCGACATCAGGTCTGAGTTCTGCCAGGATTTCCATTAACTGTTCCATCTTTTTCCTCCGTTTTCGTAATAAAATATAAATTTTCGTAATTATCCGATAGTTTCGGACAGTGATTTCATGGCTATTTTACCATTCGGCAGGTGAGGAAGCTCCTCCATCTGCACTATTTTGCGCGGCACCATGAAGGCCGGCATGTCAGCGCGGAAGCTGACCGTGATCTCTCTGGCTGTAGCCGGGCCTGAATAGAACAGGTAGATCAGCTGGCGCTTTTTATCATAAAGCGAAGCGCATTCGGTAACGCCGTCTATCGTCAGAGCGTAGGCTTCGAGCTCTGCAAGTTCGACACGGTGACCCATATGTTTTATCTGTCTGTCTTTGCGTCCGTGGAAATACAGATTGCCGTCCTCGCCTATGTGGCCGATATCGCCGGTGTTGTAAATGCGTTCAGGATACTCGCTGTTGAGCGGGTTCTGCATGAAGACTTTGTCAGTCTGCTCAGGGGAGCGGTAGTATCCGATGGCAAGGCATGGGCCCTTGACCCAGATCTCGCCGATCTCTCCCTGCGGAGTAGCGCTGTAAGCGCCGGTCTCTTCGTCATGGGTCAGCATCAGGATCTGATAGTGCTTATACGGTATACCGATCGGCAGCACTGTGTCATCATTGACTACGTCCTCAAGAGCGTAGTATGTGCAGGATGCTGTTGCCTCGGTAGGACCATACTGGTTGACGAATAAAACTCCCGGAAGGTTCTCCTGCCAGATACGCAGATACTTGTTGGAGATTACAGAACCTGAGAATACGATCCTCTTGATGTATTCCGGCCTGCCGTCCGCAAATCCGCCCAGCTTTGCCGGGATCTCAAGACCGGCTGCGCTCCAGCAGAGTGTCGTGACTTTGTATTCGTTGAGTGTCCTGAACAGCGCGTCAGGCATAGCGAATTCATTCTTAGGGATCATCACGGTAGTCGCGCCTGTCATCAGAGGCAGGTACATGTCCCTGATAGCTGCTATATAGTCAAGCGGAGCCTGATTTCCTATAACATCTGTTTCATCAAGACCGATGACCTCGTTGAGACTGTCGAGATAACATACCATCGAGTGGTGCGATGTCAGGACGCCTTTAGGTGTTCCGGTCGATCCTGAAGTAAAGATCATATACAGAGGAGACATCTCCGTCACGGAGCGCTCACGCTCAGCAACAAGAGCGTCATCCGGTTCTGTTTTAAATACTTCCTCCATCACTGCGATCTCATGATCGCCTGCGAGTGACTGAGCGGTCTCCAGATGCTCTCTGTCGACGATAAGCAGCTTTGGCTGTGTAACGCTCATGATCTGCTCGAGCCTTGCGTGAGGGACCTCAGGGTCCATCGCTGCATAGAAGCAGCCTGCGCGGGCAACTCCCATATAGCAGGCAGGAGTATAAACATTTCTTCCGCCCATTACTGCCACAGGTCTCTCGATCTCTGAACGCTTAGCTACCCATGTAGCAGCTGCCGCAGAGAGCTTTTCTATATCGCTGAATGTAACACTGTGCTCAATATCCGTGTAAGCGGTTTTGCTGCCGCGATCCAGCGCGGATCCTCTGATCCAGTCAAAAAATACAGATGCCATATATAGTCTGACTCCTTCCTGTATCCCATAGTTCTGCAATATATATAATGGTACAATATCCAATCACTTCATGCAACGTTCCCGGGCCCAATACACTGCAAAAAGAACACACTAAAAGCGTGAATAATGGATGAGTTGATCCGTATTATGGAGTAAAATAACAGGAAACAGGCCGGCATCGGGCTGCTGTTCAGGTGACCGGTTCCGGCGGAAAAGGGTATTATTTCTCCCGGCTGGAGTCGATGGAGGAAGCAAGAAATCATTTTGATATGAAAGCGGATGATCATTCCCCTGATGTAAGTAAAAGATTGTTTTGATATGAAGAAGAATAAGAACACCAAAAGAATAATTCTGTCAGTTTTGATCCTGGTAATGCTTGCGGCGATCGCGGTATCGGTTCTCTGGCTGGGCAACCGCGGCGAGAAGCTCAACGAGGCGGATCGTCATGATCATGCCATGTCTGCGGCTGAAACGGCAAGTGAAGGGGCGCAGGAGGCGATTCCTTCTGAAGATGATCTCGTTTCTGCTGAAGCGGCTATGCATGTATATTCTCACAGAGGTTCTGCCGGCGACAACGAGCATACCTTTGAGGCTTATGATGCAGCCATCGAGGCCGGTTCGCATTACATCGAGCAGGATCTGGTGATATCTTCTGATGGTGTGCTGTATGTATCTCACGACCTCAACACATATCAGATGACCGGAAGGGGAGCGGATTATTCAAGCCTGACATCGGAAGAGATAGATCAGATCAGGACAAGGGCCGGCAACAGCATCCTCAGGATGAGCGATGTTTTTGATAAATACGGCCGCGATATCAATTATGTAATCGAGCTCAAGTCTTCGGGCGCGGATATGATCGAAGCCTTTGAGAAACTCGTTGACAGCTGTGGTTATCAGGACAGGATAATTGTACAGTCTGAGGATACGGATGTGCTTCAGACACTTGAAGAGAAGTATCCGGATATGCCGAAGCTGTTCATCTGCAAATCCTGGGATTCGCTGCTGGGTTGTCTGGATATGCCTTATGTGGACATCGTTTCTGTCAGGAAAGCTTCGAATCTCATGACAGAAAAGAGCGCCTCCAGAGTGCATGAAAGCGGAAAGCTCTTCAGCGCGTGGACCCTGAACAGTGAGGAAGATATACGCCGGGCTATCGAACTTGGCGTGGATACATATTTTACTGACGATACCGCGCTTGCGATCCGCCTTGAGAAGGAGCTCAGGTGCAAAATCAGGATGCCGCGCACATCGGCCTTTGTGTTTGCTGCTTCGGATTTTCAGGTGGAACCGGGCTGGCAGACGCCTGCAGACAACCTGAGAGGGATACTCAGGAGCGTGGCAGCCGATGGCCGCTCGCCTGACAATGTGATCTACTGCGGAGACTATACCAATGATCCGGAGCTTTATGATTATCAGCTGGGACCAGATGACTCGATTGCGGAGATCAGAAAAATCGTCGGTGAGGAATGCAGCTATGCGGATCAGGACGATCTGATATTCGTACAGGGCAATCACGACAAGATGACGGATGCTTTATCCGCATCAGGTCTGCACGAGTTCGATGATTATCTTGTGTATGTAGTGAATACTGAGAATGATTTTCCGTGGAAGCAGGGCAGAGATCCTGTATTCAAAGAGAGGGTCATAAGAGCCTCAGAAGAGATGAAAGCCTGTTTCGATAAGCTGATCGCTGCGGGAGAAACACGGCCTGTGTTCATCGCCGCTCATGTACCGCTCCATTTCAGCGGCAGGACTTCTTCGCTTCACGGAAGCGGGGACAATATGTTCGCAGAGTATATATTTAATGTAGTAAACAGCGCGGCGGAGGATCTGGACATCGTCTATTTCACGGGTCACAACCACAACAAGGGCTGGGACTGCTACCTCGGAGGCAGCTGCATCTTTCTGGCGCCGGGCGAAACGAT
>ONHU01000128.1 GCA_900317675.1 uncultured Eubacteriales bacterium | reverse complement strand
TGATTTTATTGTAAAAGACAGAATGGGAAATGACGTAAGCCTCAGAGATTACGAAGGCAAAGTGCTGCTGATCGTCAACACAGCAACAGGCTGCGGCTTCACACCGCACTATGAGCCGCTGGAAGCGATGTACGCTGATTTCAGAGACAAAGGCTTCGAGATCCTCGATTTCCCTTGCAATCAGTTCGCCAATCAGGCGCCGGGCTCCGATGACGAGATCCATGAGTTCTGCACACTCAAGTTCGGAACAGAATTCCCTCAGTTTGCCAAGATCGACGTAAACGGTGAGACAGCTGATCCGCTGTTCGCTTATCTCGCAGGAGAGAAGCCATTCGAGGGATTTGGCAAAGGACTGAAGAACGCCGCACTCAATAAGTTTGCGGCTGCAAACAACAAGAAGTACGGCGAAAAGACATACATCGGCTGGAACTTCACTAAGTTCCTGATCGACAGAGAAGGCAACGTCATCGCGCGTTTTGAGCCGACCGTCGATATGGAAGAAGTCAAAAATGCAGTAGCCGCTGCGTTGTAAAGCTGTAAATCCGGGAGAATGACATGCAGACAGCTGTAAAAGAAACATCACGTGAAAAGAAAATAGTCAGGACAAGTATTATCTGGCGGGATTCAAGGCGGTCATCGGTATGATGACCAACTCTATCGCCATCGTCCTGGATGCGGTCAACAATATTTCTGATGCCGGCAGTTCTCTGATCACTATTATCGGTACGAAGCTCGCCGGAAAAGAACCTGACAAGAAGCATCCGTTCGGCTATGGCCGAATAGAATACCTGAGTGCCATGATCATTTCGGTGATCGTGCTGTATGCTGGTATTACTTCTCTCGTGGAATCCGTCAAAAAGATCATTGATCCCGGAACACCGGACTATACAACGGTATCTCTGATCATTGTAGCTGTAGCAGTCGTGGTCAAAATCGTGCTGGGACGTTATGTAAAGAGTGTTGGCGTTAAGGTCAATTCGGACTCTCTGATCAACTCGGGAGAGGACGCTACACTGGATTCGATCATCTCTGCATCCACACTCGTCGCCGCCGTGATATATATTTTTACCGGCGTTTCTCTGGAAGCATGGCTTGGCGCGATCATATCCATTGTGATCATCAAAGCAGGAGTCGATATGCTCCGGGATACTATATCTCAGATACTCGGCGAGAAGAACGATCCTGATCTGGTCAAAAGCATCAAGCATACTGTTACCGGATTCCCGCAGGTACAGGGAGCCTATGACCTGGTCCTGCACAACTACGGTCCGGATGCGTGGAACGGATCTATCCATATCGAGGTGCCGGATACCTGCACCGCCGACCAGCTGGATCAGCTGATCCGCGACATCCAGCTCAAAGTATATGACGAGCATCGCGTCGCACTGACAGGCATTGGCGTATACTCGGTGAATACGCATGATGAGGAAGTCATAGCTGCAAAAGAGAAAGTCCGCAACATTGTTTTGTCACATGAATACGTCAAGCAGATCCACGGATTTTATCTCATAAAAGATCCTAAGACCCTGCGCTTCGATCTGGTGATCAGCTTTGATGCTAAGGACCGCAAGGCTGCTTTCAGAGAAGCAGTCGAAGATGTCCGTAAAGCTTTTCCGGACTATAAACTGCAGGTCGCGATGGATACTGATTTTTCAGAAGAATAATGAATTCGCAAAAATTACAGCGCCTATTATAGGCGCTACAGTAAACGGTTAAGAACTGACGGTTCCGGGGATAACACAATAAAAAAGTAACAAAGATGACCAAAGAAAACCCAACAGACCTCGAGCTTATGTCTGAGGTGACAGACCTTCTGACTGAGGAGACTGAAATGCTTGAACAGATGGATAATATGGATCAGTCAGAGATGAATACAGCAGAACTGGCATACTACTTAGAAGTAACCGCCAGAATCGAGAAAAAATTACTGGAAGTAGCATATTAGGAACTTTCAGATAATCATCAACAAGAATAAAAAAGGCTGCCTTGTGATATTATGTGTAATATAAGATCAAGGGGGTGACTTGTATGACAGGAAGAGAAGTGATTATCACTAACAGATCATTTAGTCCGCAGGAACTATATGAATTCATGGAGGAACACTGGGACAAGGAGCAGTATAATGACTTCATTCTGGGTAGTCCGACAGATATGACTGCCGGCCTATATGTAATGCTACCTGCGACATCCAGGCACCTGGTGATAGTGTATTCAAGAGATAAGGGATTCCTCAGCAAGGATAAGAAAGTCATTTTGTCAGTGGCTATGACTACAGCCGGTGCGGCAGAAGCGATGGCAAGAAGCATTCCGACAGGTGGACATATCATTGCAGGCATTGTCAAACTGCATAGTGTGAAATCTCAGGAGGAAGACAGAACAGGCCCGGCGCAGGAAGCGCTTCTGGCATATACAGATCATATGAGGAGAATCCTCGGAGAAGCAGGATATCTGAAGTGACTGTCCGAATCAGGAAGATACAGGAAAAAAAGGTCAGGCAGCATTATGCCTGACCTTTTGCTGTGACTTCAGGCTGATGATCCCGTAAAGGTTGGACAGTATGGTGAGGACATCAAACGTGAAGGCTACGTAATTCCGGATCGTAAGATCATAGATGAACCACATGGACTGGGCAATGATCAGAACTGTCTTGAGTGTGGTCTCGTCCCGGACATCGATCATCCAGGTGTAGAAACAAGCGGATATGACAGGCAGCCAGCCGATCCAGCCGAGCGTGTTGACTTTGACAGACAGCAGGATCTGCATGCCGATCACAAGCAGCTTTACCGGGACGGACAGGGGACCTTTCAGGCAAAACAGATTCCTGATGATACTGACCAGGGACGAAACAGCTCCGGTCAAACCACCAAGGATGATATTGGCGACGCCCATCAGTCCGAACATGGTACACTGCGTGAGCAAAATAGATCTTCTTGTCTTAAGAAAACCGACGGCGACCATAAGCACTGCGCCGGCAAGAGATATAGCATTTCCGATAATGATTATATTCATAGCGATCCTCCAAAATAAAAAAACCGGCAGTTTTCGTGCCAGGCAATGATAGTCTTGCAATGACACAGACTGCGTAGGTGTCATTGGTTGCGATTTGCGGTCGTGTGTGGATCGCCCGTCCGATTACGAGCATAAATGACAGCGGCTAATATAGCAAATATGACAGGGGATGTCAAGCTGTGATCTGAAAATGATACAAAGCGTGCTGTATCGAAAATCGCTGCTTGTTGGTATATTGTTCCGGTTAATGTATAATTCACCCATAATATCCCGATTATGGGTGTTTTTTTATCTAAATTCAGGAGACCGGAGAAATGAAGTATACAGGGACTACATTCAGACCGCCTTTTGAAGC
The DNA here is from genome assembly GCA_900317675.1 of uncultured Eubacteriales bacterium. GTDB lineage: Bacteria > Bacillota > Clostridia > Peptostreptococcales > Anaerovoracaceae > Crickella. Next base: position 753 of record ONHU01000128.1, on the reverse strand, counting down.
CAGGTCGCTTCTTTTGCAGGTGACGACAGGCTGCTCGCATAATAAGTGCGCGTTCTGCACGATGTACAGGGATGTGCCGTTCGGGATCGAGACAGCAGATCAGATCAGGACAGATCTTGCAGAAGCAAGGCAATATGTGCCGGATATAACGAGAGTCTTCCTGGAGAACGGGGATCCGTTCTGCCTGTCAGCGGACAAGCTCAGAGAGACAGCGCAGCTGATACATGAGTATCTGCCCAAGGTTGAGACGATAGCCATGTATGCTTCCATCCAGAACATACAGGGCAAAACGGATGACGAACTCAGGATGCTGAGAGAGCTTGGCATCAACGAGCTCAATATTGGAGTAGAGAGCGGCCTCGACGAGGTGCTTGCCCATATGAATAAAGGCTACACAGCAGAGCAGGCTCTGCGCGAGCTTATGAGGCTGCGGGCAGCAGGGATCGACTACGGCGCAAATGTGATCCTGGGAGCAGGAGGACAGGACAGGCGGAGCGACCATGCCAGAGCTACTGCAGCGCTTATGAATGAGACGACTCCATATCTGATTTTCACCGGCACGATCCACGCTGATCCCGGATGCCCGCTGTACGAGGAAATGCATTCCGGCAGTTTTGCAGAGAACACTGTAGGCGAATATCTTGACGAGGAGGAGCTGTTCCTTGAGGAACTCGATCTGGATGACTGCCTGTATTTCGGACTGCATCCGTCGAACATTGTCGTGATGCAGGGATACCTGAGCCGGGACAAGGA
>ONHU01000177.1 GCA_900317675.1 uncultured Eubacteriales bacterium | reverse complement strand
AGAGCCAATCAAAAAAGTACAGGCTACGATCATGAAAGTTATTGTTGCCTCTGATAAGGCGATGGCTGATCCTGCACCGGATGTTCAGCCTCTCGCAGGGATCCCGGGCGGACTTGAGTATACTGTACGCGTATGGTGCAAGACTGCTGATTACTGGGATCTGTATTTTGAACTGATGCGTGAGATCCCGACCGCACTCGGAAATGCAGAGATCTCCGGACCATCGACACCGGTCAAGGTCAGCAATTAACGAACGAAGAATGAAGTTATCAAGAAAAGAAAAAATCAAAAAAGCCGGGTATACTGCTCTCCAGTGGACCTGGGGATTGCCTCAGACTGCTGCAGGTGCGGCGCTTTATCTGAAACACCGCAATGACGAGCATTTCAGCTACAGAGGCGCTACAGCCACAGTATGGAACAGTGACCGGGGAGTTTCACTCGGGAAGTTCATTTTTGTGCCGGCAAAGAGCAGTGAGTTTCTGATCGATCACGAATACCATGGAACAGACTGCCTTACTTTGCGAACAAGAGAAAGAAGACAGGGAGATCCTATTATTCTGCGCTGTTCGAAAGAACGGCAAACCAGCTTGGAGCCAGGGGGAGAGGAAGGAAAGATATCCACGGAAAGACAAAATGACCGCAGCCGGGTGCAGCAGGCAATAATAAGAGGAAGCCGCGAGGCTTCCTCTTTTGGTGCAGTATGACAGGGCCGCAAAGCTGTCACAGCGCTTCAGGCGGCAGTCCTTTGATCCCGGCCAGAGAGAACAGTTTTCCTGTCCGGTGTGCGAGATATCCTATCACGCTTCCGCCCAGAACCAGTTTGAGAAGGGCGGCGGCAAGCGGATAGCTGTGCCAGTAAGCCGGCGCAACTGCATCGAATGCTGACAGAAGCACGGCCAGGCACCCGAGAATGATAATGTTGCGCTTGCACAGGATCTTGCGGATCGGAACATCAGGGAAAAGAGCTTTTGCGGTCACTGTAAACAGACCGAGAAGTATTGCGAATCCCATGAACAGTGAAGCGATGAATGCTCCCAGAGGGGAGGCAAACAGAATATTCCACAGGAAGGATATCACTGTCATGATCGCTGTGCCTGCTGCCCAGAGCGGGACCACCAGAAGCAGCCTGACTGTCTGAGGGAGCGAAAGGACAGCCTGACGGAAGCGGGCCATAAAACTCTGTCTGACAGTCTTCTGCTCATCGCCGTCTTCGTCATCATCCTCATCGACCGGAGTGTTGACGAACTCATCGATATCAAGAACTACCGGCGCAGGCGTGAAATTCGAGCCTGCCGACTGATCCTGAGTGATATCCGCAGGACCTGAAAAAGCAAGTCCGGTGAGAAGAGACAGGACGACAAGAGACGTCGTGATACCGCGGACACCTATTTTACGGGCTTCATTTCCGGGATCGTAGGTGCCGTCAAGGTAACCGTCGACCCTGCGGGTGACGCCCTTCTTTGCTTTTTTTGCCGTTTTGAGCAGCAGATCTGCGCGCTCTTCAGCTAATCTGCGTTCTGTATCTGATGCCATATCGTTCACCTTTTTCTGATAATATGATCGCGGATCCATTGGACTTTGTACGATATTATACCATATATGAATCGGACAGAGAGAAAAGGCTTTCAAAATGGAGTTTTGTCTGCATACTCACCTGTCTTTTTGCTTGCATGAGAAAATATGTTATAATATCAAAGTTAAGGCATCTGCAGGGATGCTTCTGAAATGAAACAACTCATACGGAGGATCATATATGGTTAATATTTTAAGAATTCTTGCTGCGGCGGGGCTGCTGCTCAATGCAGTTCTGGTGTTCAGAAAGATCAAGGAGATGCGCGCAACAGAAGACGGCGCAGAGAAATGGGAAGAGGGCAAAAAGCACGCTCCATATAATACAGTAGTAGGTATTGCAGCCAATTTCCTGGATGTTTTCGGAATAGGCTCATATGCAACGACATCGGCAGCGTTCAAGCTCGGAAAGTCTGTAAGGGACGGCGATATCCCGGGTACGCT
>ONHU01000089.1 GCA_900317675.1 uncultured Eubacteriales bacterium | reverse complement strand
CTCCGGAATACCCAGTCCCAGCTTACGCAGTACTATGATCTTCTGGAACAGCTGCACTTCTTCATCGCTGTATTCACGGTAGCCGTTATCCGTTCGCGGTGGAGTCACAAGCCCCTGATCTTCATAGTATCTGATTGTCGCCTTTGAAACCCCCAGCAAGTCTTCAAGTTCATTTATCTTCATGGCTCTTCACCTCCTGTGTGTCCATCGTAAACCGTGATGTAACATCATGGTCAAGGCTTTTCTTCAAGTTTTATAATATTTTTCTGTTATCACTATCTAACGCTATAAAAATAATGTTGATCCCCATACCTTGCGCCGATTGATAAGACTATCATGAAAATAATGGTATATATTATCGGCAATTCTATAGACGCATTGTTCCTATTCATCTATTTCATTAACGACAATACTATAGTTAAATTGTTCTTAAATTATAAGGCGTTTCTCCTTTGTCATACCTTTTCTCAAGCTTTTCATAGTATATATCCAGATGTTCTTTTATAGCTGGATATTCATTTATGTCGACACGTGGAATGCCTTTTCCTTTGTTACCATTATGCGGATTGATCACATAAAGGTTTTGATAATTCGGTATATATTCCGCAACATGTCCTGTAAACATTAATGAAATGCTTGAAAAACAAGGATCTGAGGCCTGCAAAAATTAATACAAAATTAATACAAAAGTTATTTTTAAGTGCCCTCTTTCACCTCTTTTTACAAAAGATATCAAGTTATAACTTGAATTGCCTCGAATTACCCAAAAGTAGTCAAAACGTTGAAATTTCAACAAAAAAGCCTCTAACCATTGCGATTAAAGACCTCTGTGGAGCGGGTGAAGGGAATATCCGGCCGTCAAGGACGCCTGACGGCGCCGCCGCAGCGGTCTTCGATCCTTGACTGCCGTTTTCCGGGTGTCCGCTTCCATCGTACACCCGGATACGAACCCTCTTTGATTCTTACGTCGAGGATTCAATTCCTACCGTCTCATTCCAATGAAAATGGATGGCGTTAAGCCATCCATTTTCATTGGAGCGGGTGTACAAATCGCATTTTCTGTATCCCTGTGTTTTCAACGGGTCTGGGCTTTGATTCTGTGTTTCCTCCAGAAATCGGTTTCAAAGCCTCCAATTGTCTGAGATATGCAAAACTACTTTGCCGCTTTGATCCATTCCTGTATCAAAGGCAACGGAATATTGATGAGCCAGTCCTGATTCCGGTATCCTGACATTGAGAATCTCCATCCGGTTAGTTCCGGATTATTCTCTATAACTGTTTTGAGGCTTTTAGATCTGAGATTCTCTTCTGCCTTAACTTCTATAGGGTGAACTTCTTCCTTCTGAATAACAAAGTCTATCTCCATCGTAGAATTCGCATTTGTATAATAATACGGAACGATTCCTTCAGTTTTGATTTGCTGTGCAACATATTGTTCAGTAAATGCCCCTTTATACTCTGAGAATACATTGTCACCAACAAGTATCTGACTTGCCGGCACATTGCTCATTGCACCAAGCAGTCCAAGATCACTGAGAAACAGTTTGAACGATTCGTATTCCTCATAGAATTTTACAGGCATTTCTATTTTCTTGATCCTGGCTACCCGATATATTAAGCCGGCATTAACAAGCCATTGAATAGCGTCTTCAAACTCCTTCGCCCTTCCTCCTTTTTTGATTGCTCCATAAATAAACTTCTTGTTTTCCTTAGCAAGCTGTGATGGTATGGAATTATAAACCAGTCTCACCTTGGCAAGAGTCGCTGCAGGTATGTGCTTTGAAAAATCCTGGTCATAATCATTTAATATCCTGTTTTGGATGTTTCTTGTACCGTGTATGTCCTTTGTTCGGAAATAATACTCAACCACCTCAGGCATACCCCCTGTGAAATAGTATTGTCGCAGGAGTTCGATGAACTTGTCTTTATATGTATTCATTTCATCCCACTCGTGAGTTTCAAGATTATTAAGCAGCACATCATATCCCCCGGCCATCATGAATTCCTTGAAGCTCATCGGATATATGGTCAGCTCATCAGTTTTGCCAACAGGGTATCCTGATCCGGAATGTACACTTAGCCCAAGCAGACTGCCGGCAACAGCTATATGATATTCCGGTTCCTGCTCGCAAAAATACTTTAACGATGTCAATGCGGCCGGGATTTCCTGCACTTCATCCAGCACTATCAAGGTTTTATCCTTTTCTATCCTCTCATTGCTGACTGCTGAAAACACACGAATAAGTCTCTCCGTATCATAGTCAATGAAAGCATTTCCCATAACCGGATTATTATCACAGTTGATATAGGCAACATTACTGTATTCATTAGTTCCAAATTCCTTGAGCAGCCACGTTTTTCCCGTTTGTCTTGCACCAAACAGAACAAGCGGCTTTCTATCATTGCTGTCTTTCCATTCAAGAAGGTCATTATATAGAGTTCTGTACATTTCAAAGCTCCTTTTAAACAACTATAATACGATATTACATTTTTCTAGGCAAAAATCAACCTGTTGTTTGCATTTTTCTAGGCGTACTTTGCTTGTTATTCACACTTTTCTTTAAAAAATAGGCCTCGGATTGATCCGAAAGCCCATGTAATGGAGCAGGTGTCCAAATCGCTAAATCTGAATCCTAGTGATTTCAACTGTCTCAGCGTCTTTGTTCAGCGTTCCTCCAGATTTTTGATGGTTTTTCCCCTATTCTATTTGATATCTTCCACATTTACTTCATAAAGTGGAGCTACCCTGCTTGTCTTCAATAAAAAGAAGAAGCTTCGGGGCGCATACCTCGCATTCAGAAATTATGTTGTTAATTCTTATAAGGACTGTGACTGCATCTGAATTCCGGGGAATTCTTCTTTGAGTATATTAAATCGCCAATGAATATGCGTCTGTTAAGATATCATAATGGTCAAATGCCAGTTCACTGTTAACGCATTCCCCTTCAATTGAGAGAATAAGCCGGCCGTCTTTCATCTGAGCAGTTACCCAGCATACTTCTCTTGCATCATCTCCTGCTACCGGCATAATCTCGCCGTCCTTGACTGTTGCAGTATATGCGGCAGTAACGGTCCATCCTCTCGGATCCCGTCCCGGTTTGCTGTATACACCGACAAGTTTCATATCCATGCCGGTTACTCCGGTCTCTTCTTCAAGTTCTCTCGAAGCAGTAGTCTCAATCGTCTCGCCTTTCTCAGCGAATCCTCCCGGCACATTCTTCTGAGAATCTGTTAAGCAGGAAAGTGAAAAGCTCCCTTTCGGGAGCTTTTATTGAGCAGATGCACAAAAGTGATTCTGTCATTCTATTTCACCAGTCCGGAATCTTCCTCATTCTAAAATATAATGAGGTTTATGGCTCTATTCCTTGGCCGCAGCCTTAAGAGCTGCTACGATTTCTGCCTCTGTATCCATAGCCATGACTTTATCTGCTAAGGCATCGGCTTCCGCTTTTGACCATTTTGAGATAATACAGCGCGCTGTTAGGACAAGCACAGGATTGACACTGTACTCATCGAGTCCGAACGACATGAGAAGAGGGATCATGAGCGGATCTGCTGCCGCTTCTCCGCACATTCCTACAGGGATGCCGGCTTCCTTTCCGGCGGTGATGATCTGCTTGATCGAGCGGAGCACTGCCGGCTGGAAAGCGGAATAGAGATACGCGACTTTGGCATTGCCTCTGTCCACAGCCATGGTATAGCCTGTAAGGTCATTGGTACCGATGGAGAAGAAGTCCGCCTCCTTAGCCATGAGGTCTGCTATTGCAGCTGACGCTGCTGTTTCCATCATACATCCGACTTCGATGCCTTCGTCAAATGCTATGCCCTCCGCCCTGAGATCTTTTTTGATTTCTTCAACAAATTTTTTGACGCTTCTGACCTCATCGACTGTAGTGACGAGAGGAACCATTATCTTTGCCTTGCCGAAAGCGCTGGCCCTTACAATGGCACGGAGCTGAGTCTTATACATGTCCGGATTGGCAATGCAGTATCTGACCGCTCTGAATCCGAGGAACGGATTCTCTTCCTTCTCAAAGTCCATGTATGGGATATCCTTGTCTCCACCGATATCAAGGGTACGGATGATGACAGTCTTACCCTGCATTGTCTCGAGAGCTTCCTTGTAAGCTTCAAATTGCTCATCCTCGGTCGGGAGATGTGTATTGTCCATGAAAAGGAACTCGGAACGGAAAAGTCCAACGCCTTCTCCGTCGCATTCCATGGCTTTCTTCGCGTCTTTAGGGGTTCCGATATTGCAGTATATCTCGAGCTTATCTCCATCCGCTGTCAGAGTTTCTTTGCCGAAGAATGTTTTGAGCTCAGCCTGTTTTCTGATGAACTCCTCGCGCTTAAGGATGTATTTCGATAGAACTTCGCCGTCAGGATTGATGTAAACATCACCCTCAGTACCGTCAATGATCGCTGTATCCTTGTCGTTGACTGCGTCAACGATCCCAGGTACTGAGAGAACAGCCGGGATCTCGAGAGCCCTTGCAAGAATGGCTGAGTGTGAAGTCTTTCCTCCGACCTCAGTGATGATTCCTGCCACATTCTCTTTAACTATCTGTGATGTCATGGACGGAGTGAGATCCTTGCAGACAAGTACAGTGCCAGGCGCGACCTTGCTGATATCGATATCCTTTACGCCAAGCAATTTCTTAAGCACGCTGACTTTGACGTCAGAGATATCAGACGCTCTCTGGCGCATCATCTCGTCTTCCATCTGGGAAAACATGCCTATAAACATATCGCATACGGCTGTAAGTGCTGATTCTGCAAACTGCCCGGCGTCTACCATCTTAAACATTTCACCGGACATTGCAGGATCGGATATCATGACGGCATGCCCAAGGAGAATCTCAGCTTCCTTAGGACCTATGTTCTTACGTATTTCATCAGCCATTGCGTTTGTATCCTCTACGAAACTGTCTATGGCTTTGCGGAAACGGTCTTTTTCAGCAGCAATATCCGATACAATTTTCGCTTCGAAAGAAAGATCATGCTCTATCAGGCGGCAGATACTGCCGATACCGATTCCACGTGATGCAGCAATTCCTTTATACATATTTGTGCCTCCATTAGTAAATGCTCCTCTGCAAAACTGCAGAGGAGCAGACAATTGAATATATTGATCAGTCGCCCATGCCGGCCTCGATGAATGCTGCGATCTCAGCGAGTGCTGCTGCTTCATCAGCACCGTCACATACAAGTTCGATCTCAGAGCCGCATTTGATGCCTGCAGCCATCAGAAACATAAGACTCTTGCAGTCAATTTCTTTTCCGCTGAACATGATTTTAACACTGCTCTCATACTTTGCTGCCATCTGCGAAAGCAGACTTGCCGGACGCATGTGCATTCCCTGTTCGTTCTTGATTGTGATTTCCTTTGATACCATTTTATGCTCCTTTCTGTTATCAGCCAATCTGGTATGTTATTCTGTGACGTTCTTCTTGAATATGCCCAGCAGCAGGCATCCTATGACAGAGCCGACGATAAGTGCTACCAGATACATGATCACATTTCCGACTACAGGGAATACGAAGATTCCGCCGTGCGGTGCCATGAGTGTGCACTTGAACGCCATCGAGAGTGCTCCGGCAACTCCGGAACCTATCATCAGTGCCGGGATCACGTGCAGCGGATCTGCTGCCGCATATGGGATAGCACCCTCTGTGATGAAGCAGAGGCCCATGATGAAGTTGACCGGACCTGATTTTCTCTCAGCTTCTGTGTATTTCTTCTTATGAATAATTGTTGAAAGCGCGATAGCGATAGGAGGAACCATTCCGCCGACCATTACAGCAGCCATGATCATGTATCCGATCTCATTCTGAGCCGCAAGTGCTGCTGTACCGAATACATATGCCGCCTTGTTGAGCGGACCACCCATATCTGTCGCCATCATACGGATAAATGAGTACCGGTTTGATTCCTTCCAGTGCAGGAGGAAGCTTTTCGCATACTTTCTGAAGTCCCCTGACGATGAAGCCTGCAGCAAAACCTGCTACGAGAGCTCCCAGGAATGCCGATGGGATCCCGCCGCCAGGTGAAGCGAATGTAGCGCCGGAAGCAGCAAGAGCGCCGCCTACGAATCCGACTGCAAGTCCCGGACGGTCAGCAATACTGCGTGCGATGAATCCCGAGAGGATCGGCAGCATGAAGTTGAATGCTGTTCCGCCGATAGCCTTGAACCATGCAGCTACAGGTGTATTGGAACCGAAGTTGGCAGGGTCTATTGAATAGTCATCGAGCAGGAATGCTATAGCGATAAGAATACCACCGCCTATAACGAACGGAAGCATGTGTGAAACACCGTCCATGAGATTCTTGTAGAAGAATCTTCCTACGCTCTCTTTTTCAGTTGATTCAGATGCCTCGGCAACTGCGCCGGAATGCTGATACACAGCAACGTCTCCCGATACTGCGCGGGCGATAAGATCGTCCGAACGATGGATAGCGTCAGCTGTTGAAGCCTTGATTACCTTCTTGCCGTTGAAACGTGCCATTTCAACATTCTTGTCAGCAGCGACGATGATAACATCAGCGTCTTTGATCTCGGCAGCTGTAAGTTTGTTCTTGGCTCCGCCGGAACCATCTGTCTCGACCTTGATGGAAAGGCCGTTCTTTGTTGCGCACTGCTCGAGTGCTTCCGCAGCCATGTAGGTATGAGCGATACCTGTCGGGCACGCTGTTACTGCGAGGAGCTTGGCTGCCTTTGCAGGCTCAGCTGCTGCCGCTGCAGCAGGAGCAGCTTCTTCAGCCTTTTTCTCTTCTTTCTTATCGCGATCAGCTTCCTGTGCGTCGATGAGACCCAGGAACTCATCAGCAGTCTTCGCTGCTAAGAGTGACTGTGTGAATTCCGGATGCATGAGCATCGTCATGAGCTTGGAAAGTACTTCGAGATGTGTATCGGCAGCGCCCTCCGGTGCCGCGATCATGAAGAGAAGGTTGCTCGGCCCGTCCGGTGCCTTGTAATCCACGCCTTCAGGTACTGTGATCGCAACAAGACCAGGCTGCTTAACAGATGCTGATTTTGCGTGAGGAACGGCGATTCCCATTCCTACAGCTGTCGTTCCCTTTGCCTCTCTGGCTTCGATGGCAGCCTTGAATGCTGCCTTATCGTTAAGGTTTCCAACCTTATCATGAAGATCGACCATGATATCAATCGCTGCGTTCTGATCAGCAGCTTTCTGATTC
>ONHU01000012.1 GCA_900317675.1 uncultured Eubacteriales bacterium | reverse complement strand
GAGCTGTTCAACAGAGGAATAGGAGATACAACAGATGTCGTTCAGAAGGAAATGTATACCTTTAACGATATGGGCGGCAGAAGCATAACACTGAAGCCTGAAGGGACATCGCCGGCAGTCAGATCTTTTATAGAAAGCAATCAGTATGCTATGACACAGCCGACAAAAGTGTATTACAACACACCGTGCTTCAGATATGAAAAGCCGCAGGCCGGAAGACTCAGAGAGTTCCATCAGTTCGGTATCGAGAATTTCGGAACACACAGCATGCTTGCTGACGCTGAGATCATAGCTCTCGGTCACGATTTCCTCAAAAGAATGGGAATCGAAGATATAGAGCTTCATATTTCGAGCGTAGGGTGCAGAAACTGCAGACCTGTACACAGGACAGCGCTTCAGGATTTCCTAAGACCGAAGTTCGACTGCCTGTGCGACACATGCAAATCCAGATTCGACAAAAACCCGATGAGGATCCTCGACTGTAAATCACCGCAGGACAAAGAACTCGTCAAAGGCGCGCCTATGATGCTTGATTACCTCTGCGATGACTGCAGGAAGGACTTTGAGGAACTCAAAAGCCATCTTGATGCGATGGGGATCAGCTATACCGTAGATCCTACGATCGTAAGAGGACTCGATTACTATACCAAGACAGCATTTGAGTTCATCACCACCAAGATCGGCGCTCAGGGAACTGTCTGCGGAGGCGGAAGATACGATCACCTGATCGAAGAAATCGGCGGACCGGATATACCGGGTGTAGGTTTCGGCCTTGGCAAGGAACGTCTTCTCATGATGATGGAGCTTGCCGGTCATGATTTCGGAGGCACTGCAGGACCTCAGATCTTCATAGCCTGGATCGGCGACGGGGCAAGAGAATATGCGGTGAAGCTCCTGCATGAACTCAGGACAAAAGGCATTCGCGCTGAAATGGATACAAGGGAGCGCAACCTGAAAGGGCAGATGAAATACGCCGATAAGCTTGGCGCAGAATATACAGTAGTTATAGGCGAGGATGAAGTCGCAAGCGGGGAACTGACACTCAAGAAAATGTCAGATTCCACTCAGACTAAAGTCAGAAAGGATGGACTTGCAGATGTTATTTAAAAGAACACACATGTGTGGAGAGCTGAGACTTTCCGATGAAGGAAAACATGTAACTCTTAACGGGTGGGTATCGAAGGCAAGAAGCCTCGGAAGTCTTGTATTCGTTGATCTCAGAGATAAGACCGGTATCACCCAGGTAACATTCAATGAAGACGTTCCGGCTGATATTCTTGAGACCGCTAAGTCGCTCAGAAGTGAATTCTGTATCGGGATCAAGGGTACCGTAAAAGAAAGATCCTCCAAGAATGCTAACATCCCTACGGGAGAGATAGAGGTTTTTGCAGATGATGTCGTTATCTATTCAAAATCCGATACACCTCCTATCTATATAAGGGATGATGACAATGTAGACGAGAATCTCAGACTCAAATACAGATATCTCGACCTTCGTAAGAACAAGATGCAGCGCAATCTTTCCTTCAGACACAAAGTCGTAAAGGTCTGCAGAGACTATTTCGATGAAAACGGCTTCACTGAAGTTGAGACTCCGATCCTGATCAAGCCGACACCTGAAGGAGCAAGAGACTATATCGTACCAAGCAGGATCCACAATGGTTATTTCTACGCGCTTCCTCAGTCACCTCAGATGTTCAAGCAGCTTCTGATGGTATCCGGAACAGACAGATATCTTCAGATCGCAAAATGCTTCAGAGATGAGGACCTCAGAGCAGACAGACAGCCTGAATTCACACAGATCGACCTTGAGATGTCATTTGCAGGTGTGGACGAAGTAATCGAAATGCAGGAAGGATTCCTCAAGAGAGTCATGAAAGAGGTAAAGGGAATCGATGTTGAGACTCCTTTCCCTAGGATGACATATGCTGAGGCAATGGAACGCTACGGTTCGGACAAGCCTGACACACGTTTTGACATAGAACTGATCAAGCTCAATGATGTATTCAAGGACTGCAGTTTCGAACTCTTCACAGACAATCTTGCTGCAGGCGGGGATATCAGAGGAATCTGTGTTCCGGGAGGAGCTTCTGAATTCTCAAGAAAGAAGATCGATAAGCTCGTCAATGAAGTAAAGCATTACGGAGCAAAGGGCCTGATCTGGATCAAGTATGAAGAGTCCGGAATCAGCTCATCCATAGGCAAGTATTTCAGCGAAGATGAGCTCAGAGCTGTTCTCGAAAAATGCGGAGCTTCAGCAGGAGATATCGTGTTTATCGTAAGCGGAACATCCAAAGTCACTTATGATTCACTCGGATTCCTCAGAAGAAGGATCGCCGGACTTCTCGGAATGCTTGACGAGAATCAGTTCAACTTCCTCTGGGTCGTTGACTTCCCGATGTTTGAAAGGGATGAGGAGGGCAATATGAGAGCTACTCACCATCCGTTCACTCAGCCTAAGCTCGATGAGCTTGACAAACTGGATACCGATGTATTCTCAGTAAACGCAGATGCATATGATATCGTCCTCAACGGAGTAGAACTCGGCGGAGGAAGTGTCAGAATCCATGACAAGGATCTTCAGAAGAAGATGTTCAGCATTCTCGGACTGACTGACGAAGAATGCCAGGAGAAATTCGGCTTCCTGATCGAGGCGTTCAAATACGGAGCGCCTCCTCATGCAGGACTGGCTTACGGACTTGACAGACTTGTCATGCTTCTCCTCGGAGAGAAGAGCATCAGAGAGGTCATCGCATTCCCTAAGAATGCTGCCGCTGAATGCCCGGTATGTGAAGCGCCTGCTCCTGCGGGCGAAGGCCAGCTTGAAGAACTCGGAATCGCACTCGCAGAGTCTGCAGAAGCATAATGAATACAAGACACTATGCGATTTACGGCGGGTCATTTGATCCAATCCATAACGGCCATCTGTCACTAGCTGCTCACGCAGTCAGGGAATGCGGTGTAGACAGGCTGATATTCATGCCTGCCTACGTTTCGCCTTTCAAGCAGGACCGCAAGGTAAGCCCCGGTTCTGACAGAATCAGGATGATCGAATCCGTTCTGAGATACGATCCAGCATTCTGTGTCTCACGTTATGAACTCGGCAAAGAAGGCCCGTCATATACTGTAGAGACCTTAAGGCACTGGAGTTCTCTTCTGGGCGGGAAACTGAGTTTCGTACTCGGATATGATTCTGTGCTGCAGATAGATACCTGGTATCACGGTGATGAGATCCTGAGAAATTACCCGCTTATCACAGCCAGACGTCCGGACACTGACGATGCTGAAGGAAAAGAAAAGATAAAATACCTGACCGAAACATTCGGCGCCCATATCACTGTTATGAAGATGATACCGGTAGATGCATCTTCATCAGAGATCCGGCGCAGAGTTATCGCAGGTGAACCTCTTGACGGCCTGGTGCCGCCTGAAGTGGAGCGATATATCATTGAACACGATCTGTACAAAAACAGCTGAGCTGGAAAGATTCATGAAAGACAACCTCAAGCCTTCGAGATATACTCATTCTCTGGGTGTTGAGAAAATGGCATCTGAACTGGCCGCAATATACGGAGCAGACACAGACAAAGCTGCTTTTGCCGGAAGATACCACGACATTGCCAAATGCTTCACCCCCGAAGTCATGAATGGCTATGTCCGTAAGTTCGGACTTTCCGAAATGTATATAGACAACAATCCGCTCGCACACTCAAAGGTCGCGGCAGAGATACTGAGAACGGAATTCGGAGTGACGGATGAGGAAGTTCTCAATGCTGTCAGAAGCCATACTACCGGGCGTAAGGATATGAGCCTTCTTGAAGAAATCGTCTATGTATCAGACGCCATCGAAGAAAACAGAAACTATCCGGAACTCAAAGCTTTGCAGAAGCAGGCAAGAGAGGACCTTGACGGAGCATGCCTCTTCATAATGGATTACACGCTCACGCAGCTGGACAGAAAGGGAAGAGTTCCGGACACAGACACAATAGAAGCAAGACAATTCATAACAGACAGGATCAACAGTAAGGAGTAAAGATGGAAAGCAAAGAAATTGCACAAGTTATAGGTAATCTCCTCAGTGAAAAGAAAGCAAGAGATGTCGTTCTGATCGACATTGCTGAAAAATCCTCATTCGCAGACTATTTTGTCATCGCGACAGGAGGATCCGAAAGACAGCTTGGCGCTCTTGCTGATGATGTCGAAGACAAGTTTGCCGAAGTCGGCATCACACCGAAAAGCAAGGACGGGAGACCGGATACAGGCTGGATCCTTGTTGACGGAGGCGATGTTATCGTAAATCTATTCACTGAAGCTACCAGAGATAAATATACACTTGAAAAGATTTGGAGCGACTGCGAGTCAATACTCGTAGGATAATAAAATAAGGAGTTAGAAACATGCGAGACAAATACGATTTCACTGCTATAGAGAGCAAATGGCAGAAGATCTGGGAAGAAGAAAACGCTTTCGCTACAACTGAGGACGCAGGCAGGGAAAAGTACTACGTGCTTGAAATGTTCCCTTATCCTTCCGGCAAGCTTCATATGGGACATGTCAGGAACTATTCCATAGGTGATGTGATTGCCAGATTCAAGAAGATGCAGGGCTTTAATGTTCTTCATCCTATGGGTTATGACGCATTCGGTCTTCCTGCAGAGAATGCAGCGATCAAGAACAATGCTGAGCCGGCAAAGTGGACATACGACAACATGGATGAGATGGACAGACAGCTCAAGAGCATGGGTCTGTCATATGACTGGGACCGCAAAGTAGCTACCTGCACTCCTGAATACTACAGATGGATGCAGTGGATCTTCATCCAGTTTTACAAGAAGGGTCTCGCTTATAAGAAAGACAATCCGGTCAACTGGTGCCCGAGCTGCCAGACTGTTCTTGCCAACGAGCAGGTAGTTGACGGAAAATGCGAAAGATGTCATACAGAAGTAACCAAGAAGAATCTCTCGCAGTGGTATCTCAAGATCACTGATTATGCCGACAGACTGCTTGACAATCTCGACAAGCTCGAAGGATGGCCTGATAAGGTCAAGACAATGCAGCGCAACTGGATCGGAAAGAGCTACGGCGCTAATATTGATTTTGAGATCAAAGATTCCGATAAGAAGCTCGAGGTATTCACCACAAGAGCGGATACACTTTTCGGCGCGACTTACATGGTAATGTCTCCGGAGCATCCATTTGTAAATGAACTCGTTGCCGGACGCCCTGAAGAAGCCGAGGTAAAGGCATACCAGGAAAAAGTCCGCCATATGAGCGATATCGAAAGAACTTCGACATCCAACGAGAAGACCGGTGTCTTCATCGGCAGATATGCAGTCAATCCTGTGAACGGCAAGGAAATTCCTATCTATATCTCTGACTATGTACTCATGGGATATGGTACAGGAGCTATCATGGCTGTTCCGGCTCACGACCAGAGAGACTTTGACTTTGCAAAGGCATTCGGTCTTGAGATCATTCCTGTAGTCGATCCTGAGGATCCGTCGATCGATCTCTATGACCTGAAAGAAGCTTTCGTAGCAGAAGGCAAAATGATCAATTCCGGTCAGTTTGACGGAATGAACAATAAGGAAGCCATTCCTAAGATGATCGACTGGCTCAATGAACAGGGAATCGGCGACAAGACTGTTAACTTCAGACTCAGAGACTGGCTCATTTCCCGTCAGAGATACTGGGGAACACCGATCCCGATGATCTGGTGCGACGACTGCGGCTGGGTACCTGAAAAAGAAGAAAACCTGCCTGTACTGCTTCCGACAGACGTTGAATTTACAGGTAAGGGAGAATCCCCGATCACAACAAGCAAGACCTTTGTCAATACCGTATGCCCTTGCTGCGGTAAGCCGGCAAGGAGGGAAGTCGATACAATGGACACCTTCCTTGATTCATCATGGTATTTCCTGAGATACTGCGATCCTCACAATGAGGAGCTCCCGTTCTCGAAGGAAAAAGCTGACTACTGGATGAACGTAGATCAATACATCGGCGGTGTAGAACATGCGATCCTGCACCTGATGTACGCGAGATTCTTCCAGATGTTCCTGCATGATATCGGCATGAGCAAAGAAGAAGAACCTTTCAAAAATCTTCTGACTCAGGGAATGGTAATCAAGGACGGAGCCAAGATGTCAAAGTCCCTGGGCAACGTTGTCAGCCCGGCAGAGATTCAGGCAAAATACGGTTCAGATACCGCAAGACTCTTCATTCTCTTCGCAGCTCCGCCTGAAAAAGAGCTTGACTGGTCTGATGAAGGCGTAGAAGGAAGCTACAGGTTCCTCAACAGAGTTTACAGACTGGTATTTGAATATATCGAATCGATCAGAGGCGATCAGAGAGAGTTCCCTGAACCGGTTTGTGACAACGAAGCTGACAAGTCGCTCAACTTCATGCTCAACAGCACGATCAGGAAGGTTGGCGAAGATGCAGGCGGCAGATTCAATTTCAACACTGCGATCGCCAGCATCATGGAACTTGTCAATGAAATGTATAAATACAAACAGAACGCAGAGATGAATCTGCCTCTGTTCAACAAAGCGATCGAGACACTGCTTACAGTTCTCAATCCATTCACTCCGCATATCACTGAAGAAATGTGGAATCAGCTTGGCCATGAAGACAGGCTTTATGCAAAGTCATGGCCGGTATACGATGAATCCGCTCTCGTAAAGGATGAGATAGAGATCATCGTACAGATCAACGGCAAACTCAAGGACAAACTCCTGATGCCGAATAATTCAAGTAAGGAGGATACTGAAGAAGCCGCCAGAAGACTCGAAAAGGTTAAGGAGGCGACTGAAGGAAAGAATATAGTCAAGGTTATAGTAATTCCTAACAGGATCGTCAATTTCGTAGTCAGATAAGCGGCCCTGAAACAATATGGCAAAACTTAAGAACAATAACAAAAGAAAACAAAACAAGATAAATATAAAGACAAACAACAGCGCGTCCAGAGTATATTCTGCAGGTACGCGCAAGAAAGTAAAAGAAGACATAGTGAGCAAGGCTTCTCAGAAGCGCAGTTCCAAGGCATCAGCTGAGTCGAAGCCGTACAAGGTCATCCCGCTCGGCGGACTCAACGAGATCGGAAAGAACTGCACACTGGTAGAGTACAATGATGAGATCCTCATCATAGACTGCGGATTTGCTTTCCCTGAATATGAGATGTTCGGAATAGACATAGTCATACCGGATTTTACATATCTCAAGGAAAACAGCGAAAAGATCAAAGGTCTCATCATCACTCACGGTCATGAAGACCACATCGGAGGTATTCCGTATCTGCTCAGGGAACTGAATGTCCCTGTATACGCATCGCCGCTGGCAATGGGCCTGATCGATCACAAACTCGAGGAAAACGGTCTGTGGTGTGAAAGACATGTCATCAGGGCAGGTGACATCTTCAATGTCGGTTCATTCAGAGTCGAAGCGATCCAGACTAACCACAGCATCGCGGATTCTGTTGCGTATTCGATCCGTTTCCCGGGAGGACATATCGTCCACACCGGAGACTTCAAGGTAGACTATGCGCCGCTTGACGGTAAAGTCATTGATCTCAGAAGATTTGCTCAGCTCGGTGACGACGGCGTCGATCTTCTCCTCTGTGACAGCACCAACGTGATGCGCAGCGGCTACACTCCGTCAGAAGCTGTAGTCAGAAAGTCTATCGATGAGATCTTTGACAATACTGACAAGAGAATCATCATTGCGACATTTTCTTCCAATGTACACAGGATAAAGTACTTCATGGAAGCATCCATGAAGCACAACAGATGTATCGCTGTGTCCGGGAAATCAATGGAAAAGGTCCTGTCGCTCGCGCGTGAACTCGGATATCTTAACAATATTCCTGATTCACTGTTTATCAAAATAGGCGATATCAGGAACGTTCCGGACAGAAGTCTTACGATCCTGACGACAGGCAGCCAGGGAGAGCCGATGTCAGCTCTCACCAGAATGGCATATGACCAGCACAAGTCCGTAAAGCTCAAAAAGAATGATGTGGTCGTATTCTCATCATCTCCGATACCTGGAAATGAAAAAGTCATCTCCCAGGTAGTCAACAGACTGTATGAAAAAGACGTCAAAGTTGTACTCGCTAATGCAATGGACGTTCATGTATCAGGGCATGCTTCCTCAGAGGAGCTGAAACTGATCCATACGCTTATTCATCCGAGGTTCTTCATGCCGGTACACGGCGAACACAGACACCTCGTCGAGCATTCTGTCCTGGCTCAGTCACTGGGACAGCATGAAGGCAACATTTTCATCATGAACAATGGTGATGCTCTGTGCGTCAACGGACGCAAAGCAAATGCGGTCAGAGAATATACATCCGGAGAGGATGTAATGGTCGATGGCTACGGTGTCGGTGATATCGGAAACGCTGTCCTGCGTGAGAGAAAGAACCTGTCACAGTCAGGACTTGTTACGATCGCTGTAGCGCTTGATACTGCTACCGGATCGCTTATGGCCGTACCTGAAATGCGTACCATCGGACTTGTATATGAACAGGAACACAAGGAATTCCTTGATGAAGCGCTCAGTATAGTCTACAATACTATAGGTAAAAGCGCCGAAGCAGGGAACCTTGACGAACAGTCCCTGTCAAAAGCCATCAAGTCGGATATGAAGTCGTTTATCTACAAAACGACCAAACGGAGTCCGGTCATAATTCCTATAATTCTATATGTCTAGGAGGAAGAATGAACGTATATGATGAAGCTCACAACCTGGCAAGAGCTATAAAGGAGTCAGGTGAATTCATAGAATTCGACAAAATGAGAAAAGAGATCGAGCAGGATAAGGAAGCTTCTGAAATGATAGGTGAGATCCAGCAGCTTCAGGTGCAGCTGCAGACTGCGCAGATGTCCGGTTCGCAGCCTGATCAGGAAGTGATGAACAGGATACAGAGCCTCAGCACAATGATAGCTACAAAACCGGTTGCTGCCAGATTCATGCAGGCTCAGGGAGCATTCATGATCATGATGAATGACGTATTCGGCATTATAGGCGAGGCTGTCGGTCTCAAGTAAAACAGTTTTCATTAAATCTCAAGAGAGGAAAGGTATATATTATGATCTATGCTAGCGATTTCAGAAAAGGTATCACATTTGAAATGAACGGTGAGCCTCATGTAGTCCTTGACTTCCAGCATGTAAAGCCGGGCAAGGGAGCAGCATTTGTAAGGACTAAGTACAGAAACATCCTGACAGGTGCTACAAGGGAAGAAGCATTCAACCCTAATGACAAGTTCCCTAAGGCTCACATCGAGACAAAGCAGATGCAGTATCTGTACAATGACGGCGAGCTCTACTATTTCATGGATCAGGACACTTATGATCAGGTACCTCTGACTGCAGAGCTAGTAGAGGATGCTATCAAGTACATTCGTGAGAACGATATCGCAACAGTCAAATTCTACAAAGAGAATGCTTTCACAGTTGAAGCTCCTAACTTTGTAGACCTTGAGGTTGTAGAGACCGAGCCTGGTGTAAAAGGCGACACTGCTACAAATGTCACCAAGGCAGCTACAGTAGAGACAGGCGCTGTTATCCAGGTTCCTATCTTCATCAACGAAGGTGAGAGGATCCAGATCGATACCAGAACAGGAGAATATCTTGGAAGATCCAAGTAATCAGTCTGTTATTACTGACAAAAACATCGCGGAAGGTGCGGATACTGTCCGCACCCACCGCAGATTTCATAAACCGCTTGTAATCATATCATTGATACTTGCGGTGGTTTTTGCTGTGCTCATAGTTTTCAATATTCTGGTCAGACCTTTTGACAAAACACAGTCTACTTACTCCTTGTTCACTGTTGAAGAAGGAGACACCATGGAGACTGTATCCAAGGGTCTTGAAAAAGCCGGGATCATCGGGAATGCCAGAATTTTCTCTATGACATCTTCACTGATACTGAAATCAGATTTCAAACCCGGAAACTACTTCCTTTCAGCATCCATGGACTCTGTTTCCATCGCAAAAGCGCTCACTCTCGGAAATGTGACAACCGACGGTTTCATCATTCCGGATGGTTTTACTTCTTCCCAGATTTTCTCATCCCTCGCGAGAGACGGTCTCGGAGAAGAGGAAGCTTTCAAAAGGGCGGCAGCAGATCCTTATCTGAGCGAGATCGATTTCATCGGTTCAGATATCAAAGGAGCAAGACAGGTAGAAGGTTTTCTGATGCCCGGTACATACAGGATGGAAACCGGCGCTGATGAGATCATGATCATCGTGACAATGCTCGACAACTTCAGTCATTTCTTCAACGAGGATTACAAAGCCAGGGCGGATGAGCTCGGACTTACTGTAAGACAGGTTGTTGTTATAGCATCGATGATCGAAAACGAGACAAGCATCGACAGTGAAAAGCCGCTGATCTCCTCTGTGATCCATAACAGGATCAACATGGGACTCATTCCGCCTGAAGAAATACCGGAAGTACCTCTGTGCTCGCCGGGACAGGAGTCAATAATTGCTGCGCTGTATCCTACCGAGGACGAGAATATTTACTATGTACTCAGCGACAAGCTTGACGGCACTCATGTATTTACTTCAGATAAAGCAGAATATGAGGCCTGTGTTGAAGCATATAACGCGGCAAAAGCTTCCAGAGACGAATCTCTCAGGAAGAAACAGACTGAAACAGAAACAGAAGCTGAGGCTGAAGGGCAGGCTGATCAGGTAACGGCTGATGCCGAGTCTTCAGATGAGGAATAAAAGACATGGGATTTACCAGTGACAAGGTAACTGATTATCTCAGTTCATATTACAGACCTCTAGATGAAGATCTGGGCGAATTCAGAGATCTCAATGAAGAAAACGGTGTTCCGCTTATTCTGAAGGAGACGGAATCTTTTCTGTCTTTCCTGCTTGAGATCATTAAGCCGCGGAGGATACTTGAGATAGGCACTGCTTACGGTTACTCAGCTCTCTTTTTTGCACGCAAACTTCCCGAGGCGCATATCACTACGATTGACAGGAATATCCATATGATCCCTGTCGCAAGCAGCAATTTTGAAGACAGGCCCGAGGGAGACCGTATCGATTTCCGCATCGGAGACGCGGAGAGCATGCTTGAAGAGATGGTAGAAGAGATGAATGCAGACCCTCAGTCTTATGAGCCGTTTGATTTTGTCTTCATCGATGCGGGCAAGAGCCATTACAGAGATTTTTTTGACAAAGCAGAGCAACTCGCCAGACCGGGTGCTGTCATAGTATGCGACAATATCCTGATGCACGGATGGACGGTCGACAGGTCATATGAAGGGGCGAAACGCCACAGGACCAACGTCAAATACATGCGTCAGTTCATAGAATACATTAACGAAAGGAAAGACCTCACCGTTTCGCTTCTTTCGAGCGGCGACGGTCTTGCGGTGATCAGGCTACATGACTGACAGAGAATACAGACTTGAACTGCTTGCTCCGGCAGGCGATATGGAAAAGCTCAGGACCGCCATTCTTTACGGTGCTGACGCGGTATATTTCGGGGGACAGATCGGAAGCCTCAGGGCAGGCGCCGGAAACCTCAGCGTACCGGAGATCCGTGAGGCAATGGATTTTATCCATGAGCACGGATGCAAGGGCTATATGACGCTTAACATATACCCTCACAACGACGATATTCCCGTTCTGAGAGATTATATCTCCAAAATCCGTGATATCCCCGTAGATGCTTTTCTGATCTCAGATCCGGGCGTTATGGGCCTTGTGAGAGAACAGATCCCTGATGCTGAGATCCATCTCTCTACGCAGGCTAACACGACGAATTATCTGACTGCAGCATACTGGGCCCGTCAGGGTGTCAGCCGGATCGTGGCAGCCAGGGAAATGAGTCTCAGAGAGCTGAGCGAGATGAGGGCTCAGCTTCCGGAAGATATCGAAATCGAAGCATTTGTTCACGGCGCGATGTGCATCTCGTATTCCGGCAGATGTCTCCTGAGTAATTTCATGGCAGGGCGCGATGCCAACAGGGGAGCATGCACTCATCCATGCAGATGGAAATACCATCTCGTTGAGGAGCAGCGTCCGGGTGAATATTACCCTATTGAAGAAGATGAGCGCGGAAGCTATATCATGAATTCAAGGGATCTGTGCATGATAGACCGGATCCCCGATCTTGCAAAAGCCGGAGTGGCATCTCTCAAGATAGAAGGGCGCATGAAATCCATGTACTATGTCGCTACCGTCATATCCGCCTACAGATCAGCTCTGGACAAGTTCCTTGCAGATCCTGAAGGATATGAATATGACCCATCGGATTTCGAAGAACTCTGCAAAGCGAGCCACAGGGAATTCACGCATGGTTTCTACTACAATAAGCCGACTGACAAGGACCAGAATTATCTGACCAGTGACTATATCAGAGAGTATTCATTCGTAGGTCTTGTAAGAGAACACGATGACAGTACCGGTCTCACAACAGTAGAGCAGAGAAACAAATTCTCTGTCGGAGATACTGTTGAGATATTCGGACCCCGTACTCCGTACTATGAAGAAGTCATAGAAGAGATGTATGACGAAGAAGGCCAGCCTGTACAAAGCGCTCCGCATCCTCAGCAGATCCTCAGAATCAGATTCAAAAGAATCCCCGAAAAAGATTTCATCATACGCAAGAAGAAATAAAAAGACCCGTGCACGGGTTACCAAGGAAAGGAAAACGACATGCCTGACGACAGTTGCCCCTTATATTTACTGATAATCATACTTGCACTTGTGATGCTGCTCAATTCGCTTGTTGTGGCATCAAAAAGAGCGCTGGATTATATCGACCGTAATTATATCAAAGACAGTCTTGAAGACGATCCTGACAACAAGGCCCTGAAATCGGTCACAAGATTCATTTCAAAGCCGTCTGCATACCACTATGCCGACCATGCTGCGAGTATCCTGTGCCTGCTTGTGTCTTTTGCGCTCTTTAATCTGGCTGTTTATCAGAAGCTTCAGCTTCCGGCTCTGATCGGCGCTAATCTGGGTTTTTATATCATTTACACAGCACTGTCGGATATACTGCCCAAGAAGATCGCGGCCCAGTCGAGTGAATCCACCGGGATCAGGCTCATAGGTTTTCAGACTTTTATATACTATGTGACGCTTCCTCTTGTCTGGATCAGCAAAGGCATAGCCAATATCTTTCTTAAGATCATTGGCAGGAAAACCGATGTCGATGACTCTTATTTCTCTGAAGACAAGGTAATGTCCATGCTCGACAGAGGGCAGGAGTCCGGCGAGATCAAAGAAGAAGGACGCAAGATGATCGACTCCATATTCGAGTTCGATGATCTGCTTGCTTATGAGATCATGACACCGAGGACGGATGTGTTCATGATCGACCTCAACGATGACCGCGCCGAATACTTTGACGAGATGATGGAGCTTACGCATTCAAGGATCCCGGTATATGACGGCGATCCCGACAACATCGTAGGTATTCTGCATATCAAGGATTATCTGTATAACGGAGCCAAGAAAGGGTTTGACAATATCAGGATCAAGAAGCTTCTCAGACCTGCGTACTTTGTTCCGGAAACCAAAAATATAGATTCGCTGTTCCGCGAACTTCAGATCAAGAAGCAGCATCTTGCCATCCTGATCGATGAATACGGCGGATTCAGCGGTATCGTATCTGTCGAGGATATCATCGAGCAGATCGTCGGAGATATCGATGACGAGTTCGACGAAGAAGACAGAGTCATAGAGAAGGTTGACGATAACACTTACATCGTCGACGGAAATGTTTACCTCGATGACCTCGAGGAAGAGACTGGTGTTGAGCTTGAATCCGAAACGAGCGAGACGATCGGCGGCTTCATCATTGATCAGATGGGAGAGATCCCTAAAGCAAGAGTGAGGTATGATCCTATTGTCTATGGTGAATACGAATTTACCATTCTCAAAGTCAAAGACAGAAGAATCGAAAAAGTCCGCATAGTTGTCAGAGAGGAAGACGAGGACTCCGAAGATGAATGATGATATCAATATTTATGAACTGATAGAAAAAGAAGTACTGTCATTCCCTGAAGTCAGCAGATTTCCCGATGCTTCGCTCACCGAAAACATTCAGGCTGTCCTGGGAAGGGACGATATCAATCCGGGGATCAGAGTCAGTTCCGACGACGAACTTCTGACGATACAGCTTGAGATACTGGTTTATTTTGGAGTCAACATACCACAGCTCTGCTATGACATCCAGACCAGAGTCAAAAGGATCGTAGAAGATGCTTCCGGGGAAGAGGTCAAGGCAGTCAATATAACAGTCATTGGTATAGATGCAAAGGACGACACACAGGAACAGATATGAACAGAGAACAGATCAGAGAAAAAACGATGCAGCTCATCTACCAGATGGATATCACAGGTGAGTTCGACTATGAAAAGCTTCACCCGGTCGATGAAAATGCCAGGGTCTTAGACAAGAAACAGGCTGTTGCCACGCTTCAGGCCGTAAAAGAGCATATCAGCGAGATCGATGATGTGATCAGAGCCAATCTCGATAACTGGACATTCGATCGTGTCGCCCGTACAGATCTTGCTATACTCAGAACTGCCATCGCAGAGATGATGTATGTGGACTCTGTGCCTGCAAGCGTATCGATCAACGAAGCAGTAGAACTTTCCAAGAAGTTCAGTGATGAAAGATCCTACGCGTTCGTCAATTCAGTTCTCAGCAAAGTCGACAGATATCTCGGAGAATCAGCTTCTGAGGAGCAGAAGTGATGTCAGACCTGTTTCTGGGAATAGATACATCGAATTACAAAACATCCGTTGCGGTCACTGACTCTTCAGGTACATGCATATTTCAGAAGTCAGAGTTTCTACCTGTTCCACAGGGAAGCAGAGGTCTCAGACAGTCAGAATGCTTCTTCAGACACTCATGCAGACTGCCTGATTACATCAGCGAACTCTGTTCGGAGATAGATATACACGCTGTAAAAGCAGCAGGTGTTTCTTCAAGGCCGCGGAGAACCGAAGGCTCCTATATGCCTTGCTTCCTTGCCGGAGTCAATGCGGCAAGAGAGATGACATCTGTGCTTGGCATACCTCTGTATGAGTTTTCACATCAGGAGGGTCATGCTGCTGCAGTCATCGAATACGGCACAGAACCTGAAGATGCCGGACAGATCAGCAGCAGAGCTTTACTGATGCACCTGAGCGGAGGCACGACTGAGATCCTCACTTGTCAGCAGGACAGAGACGGTTATGCTCTCGATATCATAGGAGGTACCAGAGATATCAGCATCGGACAGCTGATCGACAGGGCAGGAGTCGCGATGGGATACAGTTTTCCCGCAGGTTCTTTTCTTGATAAGCTTGCCGAAGCATATGCCCTTGAGCATCCGGGGTCAAAGCCCGGTATTGCTTCAGTAAATGTCAGAGAAGGATATTTCAACCTTTCCGGAATTGAAACGCAGACTCTGAGATGGATCGGATCAGCCTCTTCTGAAGAGTATCCGTTTATTGCCTACAGTCTTTTTGAAAGGATCGCTCAGCTTCTTGCAGCTTCAGCAGCGGATCTGTCCTTATCAGAAACAGCCGGTACCGTCTATATGGCAGGCGGAGTAGCATCCAGCAGCTTCATCAGAAATGCTGTACAGAAAAGGATCGATACGATCTGCAAAGGCAGAAATGACAGACCACAGCTTGTCTTCAGCAGTCCGGCTCTTTCCGGAGATAACGCCGTCGGAATTGCCTTGCTTGCGGGACGGCTTTTTCATAGCGCCGGCAGTATTCTCTAAAGTCAATGAGATCAGTAACAGTAACACAGGTAAATGAATATATCGCAAAAAAGCTGAGGGATGACTACAACCTCAGGAATCTTCCTGTGGAAGGAGAGATCTCATCTGTCAGCAGAAGCGGGCAGCACATCTATCTGACGCTTAAGGACGCGGGAAGTATTCTTAAATGCGCGATCTGGGCATCCAATCTGCGCAGGATCGACCCTTCCTATCTTGAGAACGGCAGAAAGGTCATTGCAGTCGGTGATATAAGTCCTTACGCAAAAGGCGGAAGCTACTCTTTCAGCATCACTCACATTGAGGATGCCGGAGAAGGTGACCTGATGGCCGAGTTCAACAGGATCAGAAAGCTTCTTGAGCATGAAGGACTTTTTGACAAAAAGTGGAAAAAACCGATTCCGGAGTTTCCTCTCAGAGTCGGCATCGTTACTTCCTCGACCGGCGCAGCCATAGAGGATATCAAGAAAATCATCACTTCAAAAAATGATCTGACCGACATACTCATATTTCCGACTCAGGTCCAGGGAACAGGCGCACCTGCCAGCATCATTCACAATATCACACTCGCTAATGAACTTTGCGAGAATGGTCTCAGGATCGATACCCTGATCGTAGGCAGAGGCGGAGGTTCGCCGGAAGATCTTGCAGCCTTTAACGATGAAGGCGTTGCCAGAGCGATCTTTGCATCTAAGATACCGGTCATCAGCGCGGTAGGTCATGAATCAGACTTTTCGATCAGCGATATGGTGGCTGATGTAAGAGCAGAAACTCCTACTGCTGCAGCAGATATGGCTGTCATGAATACCTTTGAACTGAGAGCGGATATACAGGAATACCGCAAGCTGCTTCTCCGCTCTATCCGTCAGAAGATAGAATCAGAAAGGCTTCTTCTTTCATCAAGGACAGACCTGCTTCACTCTAATATGAAAAACAAGATAAGCGAAGCCAGAAGCTCTGTAGAGAAGGCTATGATCATGATCCGTGAAAATGATCCCAGAATGGTCTTTGCCAAGGGTTACGCAGCTGTTACAGATGAAAACGGCAGGATCATCCCGGACACCGCGGGGATCCGTGAAGGCGGTATCTATGATATACAGATGAGAGACGGAAGCTTCCGTGCTGAAGTCAGGGATATCATCAGAAAGGACCAGAATCATGGAAGATAAGACTTTTACACAGGCACTCAGCGATCTTCAGAATGCTGCTTCCGAGATCGGCAAACAGGCCACGACTCTTGAAGAATCACTCAGACTTTTCGAAAAGGGTATGAAAGAAGCCAGCTTCTGTCAGAAAATCCTTGATGAAGCAGACCAGAAGATAACGATCTTTGAGAAGGAGGATGCGGATGCTTAGTTTTGACGATTACAGAACGATCATTAACGAACATCTGACCGACTTCATACCAGAAACGGACAGCAAGGCAGCGGTTCTCTCTGAAAGTATGAAATACAGTCTCAGAGTCGGCGGGAAACGGCTCCGGCCGGCGCTTCTCCTTGCTTCCTGCGACTTTGCAGGCGGCGATATCGGTCAGGCGCTCCCTTACGCATGCAGCCTTGAGTATATCCATACATATTCGCTGATCCATGACGACTTGCCGGCTATGGACAACGATGATCTGAGGCGGGGCAAGCCGACGAATCATAAGGTGTACGGCGAAGACATAGCGATTCTCGCAGGTGACGGGCTTCTCAATACTGCTGCAGAAGTCATGACAGGAGAGGTTCTGAGACATTCCGGTGATCTCATCGGGATGACGAGACATGCTTCGGCAGCACATGAGATCATGTCCAGGGCAGGGATCCGCGGAATGATCGGAGGCCAGACTGCTGATGTGAAGGGTGAGTATATGGAAGCCAATGCTGATCTTGTGAGATTTATAGAACTTCACAAGACTGCCGATCTTCTGACTGCTCCGGTACGCGCCGGGCTTATGCTTGCCGGAGCGGATGATGAAATGCTGAACGATTTCACATCATACGCGCTTAACATCGGAGTTGCGTTCCAGGTACTCGATGATATACTGGACTTTGTAGGCGATGAAAAGCTGATCGGAAAAAAGGTCGGAAAAGATCAGGACCTCGGCAAATGCAATTATGTATGCGTCCACGGTCTTGAAGCTGCGATGGAAGAGCTTCACAGACTTACTTCTGAAGCAAAGCTCTCCCTGACAAAATACGGCGATGACGCTTCTTTCTTCATATCGCTTGCTGATCAGCTTGAAAACAGAGAATACTGATAAAATAAGCGACTGACGTTTTATCAGGACTTATACATACCGAAATGAAATACGATTTAATCAATGACGATCTAATTAATATATGCAAGACTGCTTCCGTTCCCGAACTGGAAGAACTCTGCGAGGAAATAAGGCGGTTTCTGGTAGAGAAGGTCTCAAAGACAGGAGGGCATCTTGCATCCAATCTTGGTGTCGTGGAACTCAGCGTCTGTCTGATGAGAGTTTTTGACAGCCCCCGCGACCGCATCATTTATGATGTAGGCCACCAGTCATATGTTCACAAGATCCTGACCGGAAGGGCGGCAGGCTTCGATACACTCAGGCAGTACAAAGGTCTTTCAGGATTTCCCAAGAGCCGCGAAAGCGTGCATGATGCCTATGATACAGGCCACTCAAGCACATCTGTCAGCGCTGCATACGGAATGGCTGTAGCCCGTGACATCAGCGGCGAGGATCACAATGTAGTCGCTGTCATCGGAGACGGTTCTTTTACTAACGGAGTCGTCTTTGAGGCGCTCAACAATATAGGCGCCAACCAGACGAAAGTGATCACCATCCTCAACGACAACGGGATGTCGATATCGCGTAATGTCGGCGCTCTGTCAAAATACCTCAACAAGGTCAGATCATCACAGAAATATGATCAGGCAAAGCATTCTGTAAAATCCGCTCTCGGCAATGTTCCTGTTCTGGGAGGACCTCTTTCGAGAGGTCTCAGGACCTCCAAGCAGAAAATCAAATACTCTGTCATCGGAGAGGAAGGGCATCTGATCGAAGACCTGGGAATCAAGTATTTCGGGCCGGTAGACGGATATGATATCAAGAACCTGACAGAGATCCTTCAGGCGGCTGCCGAGTACAGCGGACCGACACTGATCCACGTGCTGACTACAAAGGGCAAGGGCTATGAATGGTCTGAAAAATATCCGCGGAAATTCCATGGGATCGGACCTTTCGATACGCAGACGGGAGAGACTTCATCATCCTCTTCAGTATCTTATTCAAAGGTGTTCGGAGAAACACTTACAGCCCTTGCGACCAGAAACGACAAAATCGTAGCCATTGCAGCGGCGATGGGAACCGCAACCGGACTGATGCCTTTCTATGAAGCTCATGAGGAAAGGTATTTCGATGTCGGCATAGCCGAAGAACACGCTGTGGTTTTTGCCGCCGGACTTGCCAAATCAGGCTATACTCCGGTCGTCGCGATCTATTCGACATTCCTCCAGAGGTCGTTTGACTATCTGATACAGGATATTGCTCTGCAGAAACTTCATGTCATATTCGCTGTCGACAGGGCGGGACTTGTCGGCGCAGACGGTGAGACTCATCACGGGATGTTCGATATTTCATATTTCTCCATGATCCCGGGTATGACAGTTCTTGCTCCTGCAGACGGCTATCAGCTTTCTGAGATGCTCGAATTCGCTGTCGGAATGGAAGGTCCTGTCGCTATCAGATATCCGAGAGGATCCTGCGAAGGAAAACATTTGAGACTTAAGAGATTCCGCGGAAGCAATTCAGTCATAAGCGATGGCAGAGATGTCACAATACTCGCTGTCGGAGCGATGCTTGACGAGTGCATACTTGCCGCTGAAAAACTCAGAGCTTCCGGTATAGACGCCGGTGTGACCAATGTCGCAGTCGTCAAACCGATTGACTCTTCATGGGCTGATCTCGATACAAAGCTTGTCGTGACCGTCGAAGATAACGTCCTCAGAGGGGGATTCGGAGAAGGATTCACAGCTGCTAACACAGATGCGTCTTACGACATCATCAACATAGGAATACCGGACAGATTCATTGAACACGGCGATATACCGTCTCTCAGAAGAGAATGCGGACTGGACGCAGAATCGATATATGAAAGAACGATTAGATATTTTACTGGTAAATAACGGACTTGCTGAATCGCGTGAAAAGGCGAAACGCACCATCATGGCAGGACTTGTCCGGGTCGACGGTAGGCTCGAAGACAAGCCGGGCTCACGCTTTGATATCGACGCAGATGTGCAGGTCGAAGGTAAAGAATGTCCTTATGTAAGCAGGGGCGGTCTTAAGCTCGAAAAAGCTATTAACGAATGGGGAATATCCTGCGAAAACGCGGTATGTGTCGATATGGGAGCTTCTACCGGAGGCTTTACTGACTGCATGCTCCAGCATGGAGCAGAAAAGGTCTACGCTATCGATGTCGGCTACGGGCAGCTTGACTACAAGCTCAGAGTCGATCCGAGAGTCGTCAATATGGAAAAGACCAATATCAGATACCTTGATACAGATCTGATAACCGAACCGGTCGATCTGATTTCCATAGATGTCAGCTTCATATCTCTCAGCCATATGTTTCCGGTCGCATCAAGGATACTTGCTCCGGGCGGAAAGATCCTGTGCCTTGTAAAACCGCAGTTTGAAGCGGGAAGAGAACAGGTAGGAAAGGGAGGGATCGTAAGGGATCCTTCAGTACATGAAGAAGTTATAAACAAAGTCATAGGATATGCCGAAGAAAACGGGCTCTATCCGACTTCGTTAACTTTTTCACCAATCAAAGGTACAAAAGGAAACATAGAATATTTGCTTTTACTTTCCAACAAAAAGTGCGATAATAAAATAGGTGTGCGAGAGGTCGTAGAAGGATCGCACGCAGACCTTTAACCGGTTTATTTATAGTTAACCCTATATAATCTTTTAATGTAAGGAGATCAAACAATGAAAGTATCAGAAAGAGTAGCCGGAATGCAGTTCTCACCAATCAGGAGATTCAACGTTTTCGCTTTTGAAGCCGAAGATCAGGGCAAGAAAGTATACCGCCTGAACATCGGACAGCCTGATATCGAGACTCCTCCTTGCTTCATGGAAGCAGTAAGAAATTTCGATAAAAAGGTTATCGCTTACGCTGAGTCCCAGGGTATCAACGAACTCCGCGACGCTATGATCTACTACATGAAGAGAGACTTCGACATGGATTATGAGCGCAAGGACATCATCATCACAAACGGTGGTTCTGAAGCTCTTATCCTCGCATTCACAGCTCTCCTCAATCCTGGTGATGAAGCTCTTATCGCTGAACCGTTCTATACTAACTACAATACATTCTGCAACGAGGTCAGCGGCGTACTCGTTCCTCTGACAACATCCGCAGAAGATGGTTATAACTGGGCTAAGAGAGATCTGATCGAGGCTGCTATCACACCTAAGACCAAGGCTATCTGCTGCCTCTCACCTGGAAACCCTACAGGCAGAGTGCTCACACTTGAAGACATGAAGCTGATCGGCGATATCGCTAAGGAACACGATCTCTGGATCATCTCTGATGAAGTTTACAGAGAGTTCGTATATGACGGAGCAGAAGCTCACTCATTCGGACAGCTTGAAGATATCGCAGACAGAGTAGCTATCATTGACTCTGTTTCCAAGAGATGGTCTGCATGCGGCGCAAGAGTCGGTGCTCTTATCTCCAAGAACGAAGAACTCATGAGCGCAGTACTCAAGCTGGCACAGGGCAGACTCTGTGTACCTACACTTGAGCAGGTCGGAGCAGCTGCTCTGTACAGAATGGACAAGAGCTACTATGACGAAGCTAAGGCTGAGTACGAAGCAAGAAGAGATGCTGCTTATGAAGAGATCAGCAAGATCCCTGGAGTAGTTTGCCAGAAGCCTGCAGGCGCATTCTACATGACATGCAAGCTCCCTGTTGACGATATCGAATCCTTCCTGATGTTCATGCTCAAGGAATTCGACGACAACGGCGAGACAGCTATGTTCGCACCAGCTCCTGGATTCTATGCAACAAAGGGCCTTGGCGGCAACGAAATGCGTATCGCATACGTTCTGACACCTGACAAGATGAGAAGAGCTTGCGAACTCATCAAGCTTGGTGTTGCAGCTTACAACGCAAAATAATAACTGTTTCTGATTAAACTGATTTCGGAACCGTAGGGGGATCGTCACATCCCCCTATAGTTTTGATTATTAAAAAAGCTATATGCTTGAGGTGATCTATTGGCACAGGAAAAGCTTTCTCCAATGATGCAGCAATATCTCAATATCAAGGAAGAGTATCAGGACACGATCCTGATGTTCCGCCTTGGTGATTTTTATGAGATGTTTTTTGACGATGCGATCCTTGTGTCCAGAGAACTCGAGCTTACTCTGACAGGAAGAAACTGCGGTCTTGAAGAGAGGGCGCCGATGTGCGGTGTGCCTCATCACGCTGCCGAGTCTTATATCATCAGACTTGTCAAAAATGGTCACAAAGTTGCTATCTGTGAACAGATGGAAGACCCGGCTGAGGCCAAAGGTATCGTGAAGCGAGCCATCACAAGGATCTATACCCCGGGCACCCTTGACCTCAGCGATTCTTCATCCAGTGAAGAAAACATATACATAGCGTCAGTATGTATCAACGGAGATCACACAGCGCTTGCCGTTGCAGATATATCGACAGGGGAACTCACAGCAGATGAATTTGATGATGACGAAGATCTGAACATCCTTGCCAATGAGCTTTCTGTAAGCGGGATCCGCGAACTTGTGATCAGCGAAGATGTATCCGGAAATATCACAGAAAAACTTTCAGAACATTTTGTTTCTCCGTTCATCGATTCAGTGGATTCTTCATACTATCGGTTTGAGCCGTGCAGGAATATCGTTCTGAAGCATTTCGGAATGACAAGCCTGGTACCGCTCGATCTGGAGGGGAAGACGGAAATGGTATGCGCTGTTGGTTCGCTTCTCATGTATCTGATGGATATGCAGAAAAGCGAGCCCGGACAGATCAGGACCCTCAAGATCAAAGAACGCGGAAGCTGCATGCAGCTTGACCGGTCCACTCTCCGGAATCTTGAACTTCTTGAAACACTCTATGATCACGAGGTCAAAGGTTCATTGCTCGGAGTACTCGGCAGGACAAAGACCGCAATGGGCGGCAGACTTCTCAAAAAATGGCTCAGAGAGCCTCTTAAGGATGCTGAAGAGATCAACCTCAGACTTGACGCGGTCGAAGCTCTCAAAAATGATCCTGTCGCAGCAAACAATCTGTCGAATTTCCTTAAAGCAATCTATGATTTCCAGAGACTCACGGCCGCCATTGCAGCAGGAAGGGCCAACGGACGCGACCTGATCGCTCTCAGAAACTCTCTGGCCGTGCTCCCGGATATTACCGGCCAGCTCGGGTATACGGACAGTCCGCTTCTGAACAAGATTGCTGAAGATATAGCGGATTTTGACGATCTTCACAATATGATCGACAGATCCATATGTGAAGAGCCGCCTCATGTCATAACAGAAGGCGGACTTATCAGAAAAGGTTATTCAGAGGAACTTGATGCCCTGAAAGATTCTATCGCTGATGCCAAGACCTGGATCTCCGGCCTTGAGTATTCGGCTATTATATAGATGTCAGCAAAGGTATGACAGACAAGGTCCCTGAGGACTACATCAGGAAACAGACTCTTGTCAATAACGAAAGATATATAACTCCTGAGCTGAAAGAAAAAGAAAATCTCGTCTTCAGTGCAGAGACCAAGATCAACAAGCTCGAATACGAAGAATTCAGAAAGATCCGTTCTTCCATTGAGCCGTATATCGCTGATCTGCAGAAGGCCTCTGACGCTGTTGCGATGCTCGATGTGCTGATCTCATTCGCGCGGACGGCTTCGGATAACGGCTATGTAAAACCTGTTGTTAACAACGGAGATATCATCGATATCAGGAAGGGCAGACATCCTGCGGTCGAGCAGCTTCTCGGCGCGGGGATGTTTGTTTCGAATGATACGCTGATCGACATGAGCAGCAGGAGTATGCTGATCATTACAGGACCTAATATGTCCGGTAAATCCACCTACATGCGCCAGACTGCCGTCATTGTCCTGATGGCTCAGATCGGCTGTTTTGTACCGGCTGAATCTGCTGTGATCGGTATCGTCGACCGGATATTCACGAGGATAGGCGCTTCCGACAATCTCTCTTACGGACAGTCGACTTTCTACATAGAGATGAGCGAACTGGCGGGCATTCTCAGAAACTCCACATCCAGAAGCCTGATCATACTCGACGAGATCGGCAGAGGCACCAGCACTTTTGATGGTCTGTCCATAGCCTGGTCAACCGTCGAATATCTGTCAGAACCTCAGCACAGAGTCAGGACGATGTTTGCGACTCACTACCATGAGCTTACGGAACTTGCGGAGGCTCATGACAATATCTGCAATCTCTCGGTAGCAGTAAGCGAAGACGGTTCGGATGTTGTCTTCCTTCACAACATCGTGGACGGCCCTGCAAGCAAGAGTTACGGTATACATGTCGCAAGGATTGCCGGAGTACCTGAAGAGATCAGGAAAGCCGCCAGGATCAAGCTGAGGCAGCTGGAATCCGGCGAAGGCGGAACCTCTGCAGCAGGATCCGGGAATCAGCAGCTTTCATTCATACCTGAAGGCTTCAGCATGGCTGAGCTCAGAGAAGAGCCTGACCGCTACGGCAAGGTCATCGACAGGATACGCGGACTTGATATCAACGTAATGACCCCGCTGGCTGCTCTGAATACTCTCCAGGATATTATTGATGAAGTCAAGGATACGGAGGGCGGCAAATGATCAGAGTACTTGATAAATTCATCGCTGACAAGATCGCTGCCGGAGAAGTCATTGAAAGACCGGTATCTGCCGTCAAGGAACTTGTAGAGAATTCGATCGATGCCGGAGCTCATTCCATAATCGTTGAAATCAGAGGCGGCGGAAAATCTTACATAAGAGTCACTGACGATGGCTGCGGGATACCTCCGGATGAGGTAGAGACTGCTTTTCTGCGTCACGCGACGAGCAAGATCGAGAGCATATCCGACCTTGACAATATCCGATCGCTTGGATTCAGAGGTGAGGCTCTTGCCAGCATTGCTGCCGTAAGCAAGCTCACTATCGTCACAAGGACACCTGACCGCAGCGCAGGTGTGAGACTTATGATGCACGGAGGTCACGTGATCTCAAGCGAGACCGCCGGAGCCAATCCGGGCACTACTATAGTAGTCGAAGACCTGTTTTACAACACTCCAGCAAGGCGCAAATTCATGCTTTCTGACGCCAGAGAAGGGAGTGCTGTGATTGAACTCATCCAGCAGTACGCAGTCTGTTATCCAGGGATCAGATTCATGATGGTCAGAAACGGAGAGACTGTATTTACGACTGCAGGAGACGGCGATACGCTTCATACGATACAGACTCTGTATCCGGACACTGATCATGCAGGCCTGCTGCCGGTAAACGGCCGAAATGTGAACGGCTTCGTATCTGATCCCGGAACTACGAAGTCTACGAGAAAAGGCCAGTTATTCTTCGTCAACGGCAGACTCGTAGACAGCAAAATCATCGAAAAAGGTCTTATGTCCGGCTACGGAGGAAGGGTATTCTCAGGATATCCGGTCGCGATCCTGTTCATTGAATCTGATCCGTCCGATATAGATGTGAATATCCATCCGGGCAAGCGGGAAATCAGATTCCTCAAAGCGGATTCGGTAACGAATGATATCTCTGATGCTGTCAGAGATGCAATGCTGACAAAAGAATCCGTACCGGTGCTTAAGTATTCGCCTGATGTAAGCAATACGGCTGTATCTGATCACGGAGCTGCCGGTTCGGTCATGGAATCTTCCGCTTCTTACGAAGTATCGCAGAAACAGTCTGAATCTCCTGTATCCGGATACAAAGGAGAACAGGCATCTATCAGAGAATTTCTCGGCAGCCTGAAAAGGGAAAAAGACCCCGAACCTGAGCCGGAACATGATCCGGAAGCCGCAT
>ONHU01000016.1 GCA_900317675.1 uncultured Eubacteriales bacterium | reverse complement strand
ACGGTCGAATACAACGATGGTGTCATTGATAGAGTAACCTACTACAGTAAGGATACCGGCAATGAACGGGTTGTTGATCGTGATACGGAAGATCGCGTAGATCGAAAGTGTGACGAGCACATCGTGCGCGAGACCCGATACAGCCGCAAGACCGTACTGCCAGTTCTTGAATCTGAATCTGATGTATACAAGCATTACAGCAGCTGCGATAAGAATAGACTTGATCGCATTCTGTCTCAGATCCTTACCGACTGTCGGTCCGAATTCCTCGGATGCAAGTACGTCATCATCATCAAAGTTGTATTTTTGCTGAAGTGTATCTACTACTGCAGTACGCTCTGCAGATTTGAGATCCTTGATCGTTCTTATTACGATCTGTGTATTTCCTTCGCCTGCATATACGATTGTCGGATCAAGATCATACTCAGCCAGAGTATCCTTGACTTCATCGATATCGACCTTCTCGCCCATCTCGATCTGCATCATGGTACCGCCTGTAAAGTCAATACCATAGTTGAACCCTCTGAAGAGCGCGAATCCGAGACCGATGATGATCACGCAGGCGCTGATTGCATAGAACTTTTTCCTGTTCCTGATGAAATTGAAGTTGAAGTTGCCAAGCTGGACCTTAGGCTCTCCGTTCTCTTTCATGCCGAACATGGAGAGTGTTCCGAACTTAGGGCTTTCAGCGAGAAGTCCTACGAACAGCTGTGTGATGAATACCGCTGTAATAACTGACATCACAGTACCGATCATCAGTGTAAGAGCGAAGCCCTTTACTGAAGTTGTACCGAAGAGATAGAGCACGAATGCTGCGACAAGTGTAGTCGTCTGCGCATCGACAACAGTAGACAGAGCTGCGTGGTAACCCATGTCGACTGCGACTCTTACCGACTTGCCTTTGCTGATTTCTTCTCTGATACGTGTAAAGATGATGACATTAGAGTCAACAGCCATACCGATTGACAGGATGATACCTGCGATACCAGGCAGAGTCAGGACGGATCCCATTCCAACCATGATCCAGAGAACAAGCTGTATATAGAGGAGCAGAGCTATATCTGCTACGAATCCGAGTACTCCGTATACGATAAGCATAATGATCAGTACCAGAGCAAGCCCGATCGCGCCTGCCTTAACTGAAAGCGAAAGTGCGTTGGCGCCGATGGTAGCTGTCTGTACTGAAGAGTTGATCTCAGTCAGATTTGCCGGCAGCGCACCGCCTCTGATCAGAGCAGAGAGTCCGGAAGCTTCAGTCTCAGAGAAGCCGCCCGGTCTTGTGATCTCGCAGGATCTGGAATTGATCTTCTCATGTACTGTAGGAGCAGAAATCACTTCATCATCGAGGCAGATAACGATTGCTGTACTGTCAACTGTATTGCCATTCTCATCAGTCATCGTAGCTTCAACATCGCCTGTTACGGCTTTGCCTGTAGCGTCAGCGAACTGATTGCTGCCTTCATTTGTAAAATCAATAGTGATCTTATAACCGCCGTTGTTAGTGTCTGTTGCGATCTGGGAGTCGCTGATCCCGTCACCGGTCAGAGCCAGTGTTCCGTCAGCAAGATAGAACTGGAGCTGGGCTGTACGGCCTATCTGCTCGATAGCTTCCTCAGCGTTTTCAACACCAGGCATCTCAACTCTGATCCTGTTGTTTCCTTCGATGGAAACCTGAGCTTCACTGATACCCATGGCGTTGACTCTGTTTTCGAGAACGCTCTTGGTCTGATTCATGATCTGAGCGAGATCTGTTCCGGTCTCCTTGGAATCTGCTTCAAGAAGGACGTAAACTCCGCCGTTGATATCAAGACCATACTTGAGTTCTTTGCCGAGTGTGCCTACTTTATCGCCTATTCCGAAGAATGAAACGAACCATGCGGCGATCAGAATAATGATCACCAGAACTGCAAATACCTTTTTTCTTCCTGTTTTCATTTCCCTATAAGTGCCTTTCAATTTTGATTGTCTGAATGACTAAAATGACATAGTATGTCATTAAAACAATAATTCAATCTATTTTATCTGATTGCGATTGATTTTTCAACAAAAAGCACCTCCCTGAGGAGGTGCCTGATGTATTAATTTCTATACCGTGCAATTGTTATTCTGCAGTCTCTTCTGAACCTTCAGCTTTTCTTGAAAGCTTCTTAGGTGTGACTTTTTTGTCTCTGTCAGGAATCTTTTCTTCTTCCGGTTCAGCAGCAGCTTCTTTCTTGGCTACTTCTTTTGATCCCTCACCTCTTGTTACGCTTGCGATAGCTGTCTTGAGAAACTCGATCTTGTTTCTGCCTGTGCCGGTCTCAACAACTACTGTCTTCTCGGAGATCTTGGTGATCTTACCTACGACACCGCCGATAGTGATGATCTCATCTCCTACCTGCAGGCTGCTTCTCATTTCTCTGTCTTCTTTGTCTTTCTTTCTCTGCGGTCTGATCATCATGAAATAGATCATAGCGATGAATACGACCAGAAGCAAAATATTAGCTACAGATGACTGCATAATACCCTCCTTAACTGCAAATGCATGGTTATTAAATCTTATACTGATGGTACCGGTGGTGGGGCTCGAACCCACATGATGTTGCCATCACCGGATTTTGAATCCGGCGCGTCTGCACTGGACTCGAACCAGCACGGTTGCCCACATGGCCCTCAACCATGCGCGTCTGCCTATTCCGCCACATCCACACGTCAATTATGTATTATAGAGATATGCTGATTAAAAATCAAGCAATATTTTTTGAAATTTTGTACTGAATTTAGTGCCGGGAGCACGGAAGCTGTTATTGCCCGTGCTCCCTTTAGCTATATTCATTGATAAAATCAGTCTTCAGAATTCAGAAGTTCCTGATTGATCGGATAGCGACCGAATATTCTTGCGGCATCCATAAGCGCCTGAAGATTTTCAGCCGGTGTATCCATAGGTGTCTGGCATCCGGAGGTCAGAGTGAATCCGTTCGGAGAATCCCATGCTTTGCGGATGCATTCCCTTCCTGATCTGAGAACATCCTGCGGAGTACCAAGTCTGATGACATCTACCGGAGGGATATTGCCCTGGATCGCCATATGAGGTCCGAGCACCTCTTTTGCTTCCTCAAGATCCTCGATATTATCAAGACCGAAACAGCCGATGCCTGTCTCGTTGAGAGTCTCCCAGAGCTTGCGTGAGCCGCCGCAGATATGAAGGCCGCAGCCTCCCCCGTTCTTCTTAATGAAATCTACATTGTGCTGGAAGTAAGGGAGCGAGAATTCTTTGTACTGCTTAACTCTGAGCAGCGATGTTGTGCTGACCGGATCGGCAAAGCCAACGCCAATGCCCATTTCAAGCATACGAGCGATATATCTCTCGTTATTTTCAGTGATGACTTCCATAAGCTGCTTGACTTTATCAGGCTTCTTGACCATTCCGATAAGAAGGTTTTCTGTACCTACGACCATTGCAGCAATTGTAAGAGGTCCTGTGACTGTACCGCTTACCGGAACCTTGTCGCCAAGGCTCTTTTTGACAAGTCTGAGACCCTCAAGGATGATCGGAAGCCTTCCGTCTTTATCTACATCAACAAGCTTTGCCTTGTCGACTTCATCAAGGCTGGCAAGAGCAGGCTTTTCGAGCTGTGCTATATTGTGATCAAAATACTTGATCGTAGATCCCATAGCTTCAGCCATGCCCCTGAGAGTAGTTGAAAGACCGGCTCCGTCTGAGTGGAACGTCTCATAGATGTACTCTTCGAGTTCGAGCATTTTCTGTGATGAAAAATAATAATCTTTCACCTTGAGGCCTATCATAGGAGCAAGTGTCTCGCCGGTATCGATGCAGCACATGATACGGTCTACCTCTTTACCTTCGCTTAGAAGTCTGTCTCTTTCGATAGCTGTAAGCTCATCTTTCGGTACTGTAAGTCCTTGTCCGTATTGTTCAATAATGCCCATTTCTTTTTCCCCTTAATCAAGCAAGCAATGCCGGGTCCTATATTCAGGGTCCGGCATATGCCACATATCATTAAATTCAGGAGGTAATTACTAATTTACCACCTTGTTTTCTTTCCAGTCCCACTTACCCTTGAGTGTGATTTTCTCGTACCAAGGAACGAAGTAAGAAAGGATAGCGAATCCTGCTAGCAGGAAGAGATACCAGTTTCTAGGAATAATGTCCAGAGGACTTACTCTTCCCTCACACATGCTGGCTACTACAAGGAACTGAGCTCCGTAAGGAATAAGTCCCTGCATGATACATGTGAACATGTCGAGAATAGAAGCTGTTTTGCGAGGGTCGATATCGTACTTCTCGCTGATCTCTCTTGCCATTGGTCCATCAACGATGATAGCAACTGTGTTGTTAGCTGTAGCCATATCTGTAAGAGCAGCAAGTGCAGAGAGTCCGACCTGAGCAGACTTTTTGCCCTTGAATGTCTTTGACAGCTTTTCGATAAGCCAGTTAAGGCCACCGTAATGCTTTGCCATCTCAGCAATTCCGCCGCAGAACATTGACAGAAGGAATACTTCGATCATTCCCTGGAAACCTGCCCAGATATTTCCGGCAAAATCCATGAAAGTGAGATCACCGTAAATCATGCCGATGAAGCCTGCTGCGAAGATACCGATAGTCAGTACCATAAATACATTTACGCCGATAAGAGCGAGTACAAGTACGAGCAGGTACGGGATTACTTTGACGAATGAGAATGGCTCTACTGCGAGTGCCTGTGCTGTGTCAGGTCTTCCGAAGATGACAAGCAGGATGATTGTCACAACTGCAGCAGGTAATGAGATCCAGAAGTTCGTGCGGAATTTGTCCTTAAGTTCAACCTTCTGTGTTCTTGTAGCTGCGATAGTTGTATCAGATATCATTGAAAGGTTATCTCCGAACATAGCTCCGGATACAACTGCTGCCATTACGAGCGGAAGGCTGAGTCCTGCTTTATCTACAACTCCCAGAGCGATAGGTACGAGGGCTCCGATAGTTCCCATCGA
The DNA here is from genome assembly GCA_900317675.1 of uncultured Eubacteriales bacterium. GTDB lineage: Bacteria > Bacillota > Clostridia > Peptostreptococcales > Anaerovoracaceae > Crickella. Next base: position 20,045 of record ONHU01000016.1, on the reverse strand, counting down.
TGTACCTGTTGCTGTCGCAAGGAATGCAGCGATTATGAAGAGTCCAGCTGTAAGAAGTGATGCAGGGATGATCGAAACTCCCATATTTACTGTTGCATCAACACCGCCCATAGCTCCTGCTACTGCAGAGAAAGCTCCTGCAAGCAGGTAGATCATGAGCATAGCCATGACATCCTCGTTAGCGGCTCCTCTTGCAAAGATCGAAAAGTTTTCATTGATTCCTGCCTTGTAGTTCATAATGAAAGCTACAATTACAGCAAAAAACATTGCTACTACTGCAGGGAACTGGTAGAAGGCCATCTCTACACCCTTACTCTGCAGGATTATGCCTGCACCGAGGTAGATGATGATGAATACCGCAAATGGTACGAGCGCCAGTCCGCTGCTCTTTTTCTGTGTTTCCATAATTGATACTCCTTTTTTATAAAACTACTCCATATAAAACTTAATTGCTGTTCAGTCAGCATGTGCCAGTATAACGCAGATTAACGCAAACAGTTATTTTAAGATTGTATAATAATTAACATGTAATATGCGTTTCTTCAATACTTATGGGACAGCACAATCCGGTCTGCCAACCTCTGTGTGAAACAACAAAAACGCTTCAGGATCCGGCTTATATTAAGGAGAAATTAACAGAAAGTTAACTAACATTTATCAATCATGGTCTTTTTTACAATGTGATTAAGAAGTGAAATCAAAGTCTTCTTCTCGAATATGTCCGGAGGGGTCAAGTACAATGATGTCCTCATCCCACTCTCCGGTAATAAGCTTTGCCAGCGGCTCATTTCCGCCATATACTGTATTCTTTTGAAGATTGAGCTGTCTTGCACACTCATCAGCATAGTCGTTCACAGGACCTATATCATAGCATCCTGTATCGATAACAGTTACATGAGTATATGAATCGAGCATCAGCTTCATGAGTTTTTTGCCCTTGCGCTCACCGTATTTCTCCAGATAATTATCCAGCATAGTTAGGAGTGCGCCTTCATCTCTGCTCCAGCCGCCGGTAAGGTACATGCAGCCTGCGCTGAGATAGTTCCTGCGGTCTCTCTTTCCCGTGCAGAGCATCATATTTACACAATCATCAAACCTCGGCATAGCCAGTACCGTGCGATCAGAATGCCAGCCGACAGCTCCGTTTCCGCACAGACCGTATGCCAGCATGATTGTGTCGGCACCCGCAGCCTCTGCTCTGAAGATCTCATTCTGGATGACCTCGCGAAGCTTGTCGGGGTCGTTATGATGACCTCTTTCCTGCCACCATATCTCTATATTGCTTCCATCAAAATGCTCGAAGACGGCATTTATCTCATCCTCGATCATTGAGCACGCTATCAGTATCTTTTTACCTCTGTATTTATTATGCACTTTCCTGTGTACTGTTATTTCATAACGATCTCGCGGAATATTCCGTGTGCCAGTTTTACACCGACATTCTTGATGCAGACCTGTCCTCCGATCTTGGCAGTTCTCTTCATATCAAGCATTGCCTTTAGGAAATCTGTCCCAGGCTCAAGCTGATGTTCTCTGAATTCTGCGTGTCCGGTATCTGTCAACGCATAAGTGAATTTCGGACACAGAAGGAAGATGCAGCTCTCATCCATTACATCACTTACTTTTCTTATGAACGGATCATAGAAATCCTCAACAGCATTAGTGAGGAATCTCGGACCGAGTATATCAAGAGCACCGGCAGAGTCAGAAAATATAAAGATATCGACTCCCGCCTTCTTACCCATTTCAATATATCTGAGAAGCTGCTCTGAGAATTTTTCAAAGACTAGTTTCATCTTGTCCCTGTCTTTGCGATATGCTTTGAATACCAGTCTCGGCTCCATCAGAGCATTGAGAATGGTAAATGGTCCGGTCACCTCAAGACAGACAGTCTCACCTTCACTTTTGAGTGCTGCACATGCATCCAGAACTTCGTGGATGCGATTTTTGCCGAAATCAATTTCAGGAAGTGCCATTACTTCATCAAGATCAGCGCAGATAGGATCTTTTGCCCTCGGGCCCGTATTGGCATCGCCGTAATTGAGGACAGCTCCCATCGATTCGGCTTCTACTGTCCTGCAGAAAGGAAGAAGTACAAACTCAGAGTTGTCATGAGCTTTGATAGCCTTTGCCAGCACCTGCATTGTCTCGCTGTGCATATATGCATCCGGAAATTCAAGTCCCAATCCTGCAGTAGTCTCTGCACTGATGCCTACTGAATTAGAATATGTGCATTTGAATTCTCTTATAGCACCCATATCAATCCTCTTTTATCATATATTCAATAACAAATTATCGTTAACAAAATAATAAATGCCGGTTTTCGATGCATTATCATATAAACGGATCCGGATCCAGGCTCATGCATCGGTCTTTTGCTGAATACTCAAGCAAGAGAGCTGTGATCTCAACTCTTCCGGTCTTGACTGACTTGATGAGATAATCACTGAGTATCTCCTGAGACACCAGATGCCTTTCCAGCATATACCTTACTGCTTCCGTACTGCGTCTGTTGATGGCAAGATCGAGAAGCGATTTGCTCCGCCCTTCACAATACCGATCGATCAGGATGTTCCCATCAACGGGATCATGCTCTTCCATATAAGTAAGAACTGAAAGATACCTTGCTGACGGAGGAAGAAGATAAATGCGTTCCGGATCAATGTATACCTTTCTGAGACTTCTGCAGCTTGAAAATGCTGTTCTTTCTATCGATTCTGCGGAATCGGGTATATGAAGGGAGTACAAAGCGTGGCACCCCTCAAACATATCAGTACCGATGATTCTCATACCCTCAGGCAGGTCGATTTCTCTTATGTTCCAGCATTTCTGGAACAGTCCGGCACCTGATTTTATCACTTGGGAAGGAAGCCTGATCTCTCTGAGAGAATAGCAGTTCGCAAAGGCATAATTGCCTATCTGCGTTACACTGTCCGGGATATGAAGCGATATGAGTCTGTCGCAGTCAGAAAAAGCAAGCTCAGCAATATGCGTTACATCATCAGGAACAGCATACTTCTCTGAGTCATTTTCGTATCTGATCAGTCTTCCCGCTTCGATCTTCGCTGTCATTCTTCTCCAAATGTACTTACAGTCCTGAGAACGGCCTGAACATTTTTAAGATCAGAACCCATTCCGAGTCCGCATGCCGGCGATATGATATCCGATCCGTTGGTATAGCAAGCTCTTGTGAGTTTTTCTACAGTATTCTCATCCTGCATTTCGATCGCGAACGTGCTTACATTTCCCATGATTGCCTTGCCCGGAAGATTCTTTCTGGCCTCTCTGAGGGAAACAACAGCGTCAAAACTGAAAGCATCGCTGCTGATCTTAGCAACTTTGTCATATACGGATTTCATCTGTCCGCAGATGTGTACGATAGATTTTGCGCCTGCTTCTCTGACGGCATCGACGACCTGATTGATATAAGTAACCGCATATTCGTCAAAGAACTTAGGCCCGAGTATCTCCCCTGTCCCGCTCGGATCGGAGAGTGCTATCACATCAGCTCCTGCTTCGACCTCAGCGACAGCAAAACGAATGATCTCGTCAGTCACAAACTGCATATACTCATGAGCGAGTTCCCTTTTCTGTCTGAGCTGCTTATAGTATCTTGTAGGCTCACAGACAGAGCTTGCAACGCTTACAGGGCCGACAACGTTTCCTATGATCGGATAATCATTGGTCTCAGCCTTAAGATACCTGATTGCGTCGAGTGTGACCTTCGCCCTTCCGGATTCGAGATCCATCGGTGTGAGTTTTTTCCAGTCCTCGACTGTGTCGATCGCATAGCCGGTCACATGAGGTTCAAAAAACTGTGTGCCCAGAGTGCATGAAGCACCAAGCCCTTCTGCCTCTACTGTCATACAGAAAGGAACTCCGTAGTTCTCAAAGCACTTCTCGTCAACGATCGCCTTAGCCAGATCTGCCATCTTTCTTGCGTCGGTATGAGCATCCGGCAGATACACTCCGCATACATCCTGCAGAGATTTCGTTACCATGTTCATCATTCCGCCCGGGCAGATGCAGGCAGGTCTGTCTACCTTCTTACCGGAAAGAATACTAATCAGTCTTTCATTTGCTGTAATCATAATATCACCTTATTTAAATGCAGGGAAAATAAGACATTCTGACAGAAGCCTCTCATAATTTTCCGTAGCACCGAGTTCGAGATAATCCATTTCATGAGCAAGTTTCTGCATCTCTTCTTTCACCTTGCCTGACATCAGTGCCATATAGGCTCCGGTCTTGGAAGTGTTTCCCACATACTGTATGCGGTCTTCTACTTCAAACGGCAGGATCCCTGTACCGGTTATGCTCTGCGCAGGAAGATGCGCTCCGAACTGTCCTGCGATGAGGACTTTGTCAAGATCCTCCATTCCAATGCCGGCACGCTTCATCAGCGCCATGAATCCGGACAGGATCGCGCCTTTTGCAAGCTGTACCTGACGGATATCTCCCTGTGTAATGTACAGAGGGTCTGAGCCGTTACCGCCTTCAGTCATACGGAACGACCGCTTGCCTTCATCATCGACCTCAATAAATTTTGATCTGTAATCCGACTCATCGAATTTGCCTGCTTTAACAAAGGCTCCCGTCTTGCGGACGATCCCTGTTCTGAGAAGTTCCTTGGTCACAGTCAGTATTCCGCTTCCGCAGATACCTGCAGGCTCACAATCTCCGATGATCTTCAGTTCTATCCCGTTTTCGCCGATGCTTATGTCCTCGATCGCGCCTTCAGCAGCGCGCATTCCGGAGCTGATGTTCATACCTTCGAGAGCAGGACCGGCTGCGCATGAGCAGGACATCAGTTTTCCGTGACTTGCAAGCACGATCTCGCCGTTCGTTCCGATATCTATGAATATGACGTTGCCGGTTTCAGATCTGAGATCGCATACATAAGCTCCTGCAACGATATCCGCTCCGATATACGCAGATACGGAAGGCAGACAGTAAAGCCTTGCTCCGGCGGCTGCCTTAAGTCCGATTGAATCTGCTTTGACATCTCTGGCCCTGGCGAATACAGGAGCAAAAGGAGCTTTGCCTATAGGTCGCGCATCGACGCCCATCAGCATATGCATCATAGTGCAGTTTGCACCGACAGAAAATTCATAGATCTGTTCCTGGCTGACGCCGTGTTTTTCGCATACGGAAGCAACCATCTTGTTGATGGATCCCACGATCGCTTTCTGAAGTTTCTCTCTCCCGTCTTCAGGATGTTCGATCTCATAGGTTATCCTTGTCAGGACATCAAGTCCGAAGAATTTCTGAGCATTGATCTCGGATGCATGTCCGAGTTCTTCTCCGGTATTCATATCTATAAGAGAACATACGACTGTCGTTGTACCGATATCTATAGCTACTCCATACAGAGCTGCCGAAGTATCTCCGGGTTCAAGAGCAACGACCCTGTTTCCGTGGATTACAGCAGTGTAATCTCCCGGCATCATGGAGTGCTCGCTCAGAGCTTCGTATTCGAAACACTCGCAGCCTGTCTCTGCAAGCACCTGATCTTCAAAAGGAGTCTGGTCCTCAAGCGTCGGCTTGTGGATCGTCACTCTCCTTTTAATGATATCCTGATCAAAATCAAAATCTGGCATATATCCGGAAGTAAGTACATCGTGCTTTTTTTCCTTCTGGAGAAGCTCTATTTCGATATCCGACTCAGGATATACAAGACAGGCCAGTCTTATTCCCGATTCGCTCTCGTCTGCTTTGAGGATATGACTCTCTGTTTCCGATACAGGTCCGGTCTCGCCTTTTGTGATCATGACTCTGCACTTTCCGCAGAGGCCCTTGCCCCCGCAGGCATTATCGATAAACAGCCCGGCGTCGAGCATGATATCCATAAGGCTTTTTCCGGAAGCGAATTCGTATTGTTTATTATCTGAATGAACCGTAAGTAAAGGCATTATTCATCAACTCTCCATTAAAACATTAAATTGCGGGCCAATCATTTGCTGCCTGTGCATACAAATGAATGACCCACAAATTCAAATCCTGAATAATCCGCTGCAGACAGTCATGATCAGTCTGCCATACCGCAAAGCTGCTTAGCTACCTGTACGGCTTCTACAGCGTTACGCGAGTATCCGTCTGCTCCGATATCCTCAGCATACTTCATGGAAATCGGGCTGCCGCCTACCATAACCTTGACACTGTCTCTCATGCCCTGATCCTTAAGCTTCTGTATGACTTCCTTCATTCCTGGCATAGTAGTAGTCATGAGTGTTGACATCATGATGAGATCTGCGTCAACTTCCTTTGCCTTTTCTACGAAGCTGTCAAGCGGGACATCTCTTCCCAGATCATACATCTCAAAGCCGGCAGTTTCCATCATGATCTTAACAAGGTTCTTGCCGATATCGTGTGTATCGCCTTCAACAACTCCGATGACTGCTTTTTTCTGCTCCCCTACACTGGAATCTTCCGGCAGATGAGGACGAAGCACATCCAGTCCGGCATACATTGCGTCAGAACACAGAAGAAGGTCTGTTACAAAATACTCTTCCTGATCATACATATCGCTTGCGCGGTTCATACCATCAACGAGTCCGTGAAGGATGCCGTCCAGAGGATCGTAACCTGCCTCTATATATTCTTCACATACATCGGCGATCTCCTCATCTTCCATCTCAAAAACATAGTCAGACATCTTCTGCAGTAGTTCTTCTTTACTTGCCATTACTGTTATTTCTCCTTTTAGTATTTTTTATAAATCATCCTGCTGTCAGGCTTTATTGTTTACAACATCATAAAGAGCTTCTTCTGCTATTCCGAGCGGAAGCATACCCTTGCGTGCCCCTCTTCCGTACTTGCGGGCAGCATAGATGAATGCGTCAAAATTCTCTCTTGGAGTACCGATCGGCACCTGACATCCTGTACCGAGAGTATACCCGTTTTCGGCCTCAGATCCTTTTATGATGCACTGCTTGCAGGTCTCGATGACATCATCGATCGATCCGTTGAGCATCACATCGACAGGAGCAACATTTCCGACAAGTCCGAAGACAGGACCCATCTTGTCTCTTGCTGCTGCGAGATCTTCCATATTGTCAACGCTGAAGCTTGCGACTTTGAGCTTGAGCATGTCGTCCCAGAGAGGTGAAGTCTTTCCGCAGATATGGATACCAGGCTTTTTGCCGAGTGTCTGTGTAAGGCCCTCAATGAGATATTCAAGATATGGTTCAGAGAATTTCTTGTAGTTTCTCTTACCGAGAATATCAGCGCAGCTGATAGGATCACAGATCGTGCATCCGCCGCCGCCGAATTCATCAGCAAACATCTCCGCATAGGCAACGGTATAATCAACGGTCCACTTGAGCAGATCGTTAAGCTTGTCAGGGTTTCTTACAGTGTCTCTGAGGATCATCTCAACAGGTCTGATCAGAGAAGCGTTTGTAAATGGTCCTGCAACAGGCATCGCGATACCCATTTCAGGGAACGCAGCCTTAAGATCGATACCTCTCTGAAGGACTGAAAGGAATACCGGGTTCTTTTTCGGGTTGTCCTTCATCAGTTCAGGGAGCATCGACCAGTCAGTGAGGACCGGCTTGATCACTCTGTCAATACCTACTTCCGGGAAATAAATCTCAGAGCCTACAGCCTGTGCCATCGTTCTGAGTCTCAGACCGGAGGCAAGACCAACGATGTTGAATTCTTCTTTTCTCCTCTTAATGACATCGATATGGACCTTGACGTCATTTCTCCACTGAGCTGTAGTATATCCGAAGATATTAGCCATAGCTTCCTCATTGCTCTGGATTGAGAAAGGAATGTGATCTACTGTTTCGCCTGCGGCATATTTCTGTGCACGCTCACCCTGAGACATGGTCTCGGGATACTTTTCCATTTCACGTTTTAGTTCTTCGTAAGTCATAGAATATCCCCTTTAACTTCAATAAATACCTACAGAATAATTATAACCGAGTGTTCATTGGCAGATTATAGGATAAAGCAATAGAAAATCCCGCCCGGATTGAATTATATAATACAAGCAGGATCATCTGTCTAAAAAATGGAATGTATTACGCTGATCACAGGTCCAGATCTTTGATTTCAGCTTTGATCTCAAGATCCCGTTCATTGAAAAGAAGATTCCTGTTGTGCCTGTAATAGGAATCGCAGCCATATGTACTGATAAAACTTACTGAATGAGGATCTGCAGTCAGTTCAGTAAGGATCAGGAGCATTTCCTTTCCGTCACCCCAGCATTCTTCTGCCACGTAGAAAAGATGGTCAAGAATGCTTCTCACTCTGTCTGCGTTCCCGTTGTGAAGTCTTACCCTCTCAGCGTGATCCTTGCGGATGATATCAAAGCTTTCCTCGAAGTTTCCGGCACCGGAAATCTTTTCAGTCAGGTCATAAAGTATCCCTGCCGTTCTGAGAAGTCTGTCGGACTCTTCTCTTGTGATCGATCTTGCTCTGAGTCCTGCAGTTCTTTTCTTTTCGACTTCTCTGATCATCTCCTTCATCGATTCTTCAGGTGAAAGCGACCGGTCTTTTGATGCATATTCTTTCAGATATGAACTGACAGATGAAAGCAGACTGCGCTCTTCCATGCATGATCTGATCTCAGCATCAGCACTGCCGAGGAGCAAGCCGATAAGAGTATAGACCTCATCAAATCCGGCACCGGCGATCCGCTCTTTCATTTCATCTGAAAGCGTTCCTGCGAGCATATCCGCAATCGGATACTGAGTCTGATATTTCCTGTAGAGATCGAGATATACCGCGAATTCTCTTGCGATTCCGGTGTTCTGAAGATACTGGATGATCAGATCTTCATCAACATCAATGCCGTTCTTTTCGTACAGCAGGAGCATTTTGCTCAGATCTTCCCAGCCTCTCGGTGTTACGATCGATTTGCCTGATACTGTGGTCTCTACAGAGTAGAAGCGGTCACGTCTGCTTCCGAGAAAACTCATGACGGCGGGATGTATGCCCGCGCCTGCAGCATACTGCTTCCAGCTTTCAAAATCAGGCTCCACGTTGATCTTTTTGAGTCTGTCCAGCGTCACTACATCGAATTCTCTGGCTGACTCATTGTACTCTGGCGGATTTCCGGCTGTCACAATGATCCATCCGTCAGGGATGCGGTGGCCTCCGAACACTTTGTACTGAAGGAACTGCAGCATAAGCGGTGAAAGCGTTTCCGATACACAGTTTATCTCATCCAGGAAGAGAATGCCCTCTTTTATCCCTGTCTCCTCCATCAGTTCATATACCGAAGCGATGATCTCGCTCATCGTATATTCAGTCACATCATATTCCTTACCGCCGAAGGACTTTCTCGAAATGAAAGGAAGTCCGATCGCGCTCTGGCGTGTATGGTGTGTCATTGAATATGAAATCAGTCCGATGCCGAGTTCAGAAGCGATCTGCTCCATGACAGCTGTTTTGCCTATTCCCGGAGGACCTATGAGCAGCAGCGGTCTCTGCTTTTCTACAGGTATTTCATAATTGCCGAGATCATCTTTTGACAGATAAGCTCTGACAGCGCCTTTTACCTGTTCTTTGGCTTTACTTATATTCATAGCTCCTCCTGTATATCTTCTTCCCTGAGTACTACTTTCATTGCCCATTTCGGCACCTCAGGTGTGCTGTATCCTTCATCCACGAATATAAACGCGGTTCTGTACTCAGGCATTTTCTCCGGAAATGTCCCAAGCCCGTCGGTGAAATAGATCAGCCCTCTCAGGTCTGAAAAAGCGCCTTGCGCGATCAGATCACCGACATATCTGAATACCGGTCTGAAGTCCGTACCGCCAAGTCCCTGTATCTTCATGTCCTGAAGGTATCTGTCTATATCATCTGCCGACGAGATGACAGTGTCAGACTGTATATCAGCGTCACACTGTATGATGTGAATATTGACTGATGATGCGAAAGAGTCATGCTCTTTTAAGATATTGTAAGTCTTTCTGATAAATCTCTGCACCTGCTCGCCGGCTACAGAACCGGAAGTATCAACGGCAATGACAAAATCATGGATCCTCCTGCTGTCTCTGTATTCCAGCGGTTCGATCAGAGGCATCCGTCCGTACATCGACAGACCGTATGTGTAATAGATATAGTCGAATTCATCATCAGATACTTTCAGATCCTCATGAGATACAGCGAACTGCCTGAGAAAAGCAGAATAATCGTACTTCTCCCGGTTCACAGACCGCAGATTCTGTATCATGGCGGATGACTCGCGGCCTCTCACCTTCGCGTACATTTCGATTTCCATCTGAACATGCTCAGCGATTTCTTTCCAGTCAGAGATGACAGAAGCATCAGGCATGTCCATTACAGAAAGCACTTCGATGCTCTGAAGATCCTGTAACTCACTGATATCTTCTTTATACCACAGAGAATGGTCATCAGCGAGAAAAAGCTCTTTCCATTCATTAATTGCTTTTTCGCTGACCGTGATGTCACTGCCCTTTTCCGTACCTGATTTCGGTGCGCCGACAGATGAACGGAGAAATGCATATATCTTTTCAGCCGTCAGAAAGCCTGTCATTCTCCTGATCTTTCTGGTGATGTATTCCTGTCTTGTCTTAAGATCAGTATCTGTACATACCAGACCGAGTTCATTGATCACTGATTCTGCAGCGATATCACACGAAAGATCCCAGAGATCTCTGTCAACATTTCTGCCTGTAAACGGATGATGGAACACGCAGTGCAGCACTGTATGGAGATATGCTCTGATGATCATCTCTTTGGATCGGGAGTAAGACCTGAGTATATAGACAGGATCGAAGTAAAGCACATGTCCGGCAGAAGCTATCGTTCCATCATAAACAGCCCTGTCCTGAAAAGTCAGAGCTGTATCCAGATATCTGAGATTGACAAGGAGTCTGTTTCTCGCGATATCAAGGACATCATGGGCAAGTTCTGTAATACGGTCTCTGTCGGCCACTTCAGTGTCTCCTTATTTGAGCATTTCCCTGATCCGGGATGTGATCTCTGCAGCCTTGGCGTGGTCTTCTCCGCTGGCAGTCACGCCTACGACAATAGAATCTTTTCTGGCGATCCCCGGAAAGAAAAAGTCACAGAGCGTCTGATCGCTGGCGACATTGACCATAAGATGACGTCTGCGGCACATTCCGGCGATCCTTATGTCAGTTCCCTGATGACCGGTATTGATCATGACTATGTCCGCTCCGTCAAGATCTGTCTCATCGAAGCGTTTCCTGAGATATGTGATATAGCCGGCATTGCCGAGTTTGATGATCTCCGGCTCGGCCTCAGGCGATACAACAGTGATGGAACCGGCAAATTCATACATACTGATGATTCTGCGTACTGCGATCTTTCCTCCTCCGATGAAAAGGACATTTTTTTCGGACAAATCTACGAACATAGGAAAATACAGTCCCATAAAGCCTCCTGCTTATTCATAAAACTTTCTTTTGACAAAATGATTGAGAACCCCGCCTGCGATAATTATAGCCAGCGCTATATATATCACCTTCATGGCAGCCTCCTGTGTATCGATGATCGTGCTGCCCTTTCCGTCAAGCTTTATTCTGAGCGCTTCGGAAGGCAGGCTCGATGCGATAAATGCTATATTCCGGTCATACCATTTATCTTTTTTCTTGCTGTATGCAGCGCACGGCATTTCACTGTTCAGCGCTTCCACATCAACCGTAAAACGTCCGTATCCTGTCGATTCATCAGCCGGTATCCATTCAGATCTGTCCGCAGCGGCTGCTTCTGCAGCGGTTCCCGGATAGACATATGAGTAACTCGTACTTGAGATAGTAATAAGAGCCTGCATACTGTCGCCGGACTTTGTAAGCTCAGCTTCTGTGATCCTGAAGTACTGAGAGCTCGATACAGCATCGACCGGATAAGTACCGTCGGCAACATCGTCAGGATAGACCGGTGTCATGTCGTATATCAGGGTATTGGAAGCAGACGGAGCCGGGTCGGTTCCGGTATCTGTATCACTGCTTCCCTTGATCACTTTCGGCGCAGCAAAAACAGTGCCGCATGACAGCACTACGATAAGGAATGATATCAGAAAACACAGACTAAAACGTTGTTTCATTGTTCCGGTTTCAGATCCCTTTCTTCAGAGGTTTTTCTTGCGGTATATAAAGAATACCGATATGCCGCCGAGGATCACAAGATATGCAAGCAGGATCACAATGCCGGTCAGATCAGGCGTCTGCCCGCACGATATGCTTCTGATCATACCGCTTGCCTGAGAGAGCGGCATGATCTCGATCAGCTGTCTGAAGCCGTCCGGCATCTCTTCTGTCGAAAAGAATGTGTTACACAGAAAAGACATCGGCATGATGATATAGGTGTTGAATCTCGGCGCATCAGAATATGTTTTTGCCAGAAAAGACAGCACCAGCGCCAACGTGGCAAAAACCATTCCATTGAGTATCATAACAGCAAATGACAGCCAGTTGAATATAAGACCGTGTCTGACCGGAATCGTCAGTACCAGGATCACAAGCGCGGCATAGAGACCGCGCAGACTTCCTCCTATCACCTGCCCGAGGATGAACTGCCACAGAGGTGTCGGAGAGACCATGACCTGATCGAGAGCTTTCTCATACAGTCTCTGCACACTCATGTTCTGAGCGATCGCGCTGAAGCTTCCTGTCATAGTGACCATGGCGACAAGACCCGGAACCAGGAAAAAGATATACGGCTGCCCGTGGGAAGTGGTACGGATACCGAGGCCGAAAATAATCAGGTACATCAAAGGAGAGATCATCGCGGCTACGGTGATCTTGTAGAAGTCCCGTCTGAATTCGACCCATTTTTCCCAAAGTACAGTGATGATTCCCATAATCTTTATTTTGTCAGTGAAATGCTGCCTGCCTGATGACAGAATCAGGTGATCTTCCTGCCGGCGCATTCAATAAACACATCTTCGAGCGTCGTGTTTCTGAGAACGGCATCCGTATCAGCCGTTTCAAGATACCTTATAGCATCTTCTCTGGATGCGAAATGCATACTGCTGAGCGACAGGTCTCCTGTTGTATCCACAGTGAACCTGCCGAGTTCATCGATCAGAGTCTGAGGAGTATCAAGCTTCTGCAGTTTTCCCCTGTTGATCATAGCCACTCTGTCGCACAGTGTCTCGGCTTCTTCGATGTAATGCGTCGTAAGAAGGATGGTCATATTTCTGTCATTGACCTGCTTCAGCAGATTCCACATCTGACGCCTTGAAAGCGCATCCATACCCGCCGTAGGTTCATCGAGAAGAAGGATCTCAGGTCTGATCAGAAGCGCTCTGCAGATCATGAGTTTCCTTTTCATTCCGCCGGAAAGATGTCTGACGGTCCGTCTGTGGTATTCAGACAGACCTGCGAATTCGAGCAGCTCAGCAGATCTGCTCCTGATCTCTTTTCGCGGCATATAATAAAGACGCCCCTGATATTCCATAACTTCATCCATGGTCATATCCTGGCGCATCGAGTATTCCTGTGTGATCACAGCCAGCTTCCGTTTCTGCTCCGATGCGGCTCTGGTAAGCGGGCTTCCGTCTATAAAGATCTTACCTGAAGTCGGAAGAAGCACCGTCGAAAGCATGCTGATCGTAGTCGTCTTGCCCGCTCCGTTAGGACCGAGCAGCCCAAAAAACTCTCCGGTCCCTATTGTGAAGGAGAGATCATCGACAGCGGTAAAACTACCGAATTTTTTTGTCAGCTCGCGGACTTCGATCATATTGCGGTTATCAGTTCTTTTTCTCTTTCGCGATCAGCAATGTCAGATATCCGGCATCATCAGGGATCTCATCGACATTTCTGTAGATTCGCTCGTCTTTCATGCTGCAATTCTCGACACCCTGTATTTCCAGGCATGAACGTTTCAGCATTTCTTTGACTTCGGCCATATGGCTGGCGGATTTCATCAGAACATAGTTTCCCGGCCATTTCATATCACTGTCATCACTGTGGAGTGCCGGGATAATGTGAAGAGCCTCATCCCACTCCGTAAGCGAGGTCCCAAGTGAAGCGGCGGCAGCGCAGAAAGACGTAATGCCGCTTACCAGCTCGACTTCATATCCGTCTGATTCAAGGATATGCTGAATGTAGCTGAAAGTGCAGTAGATCGTTGAATCGCCCAGGGTCAGATATACAACATTTCTTCCTTCATCAAGGACTTTTTCTATTGCCTTTGCAGCTTTCGCGTGGCTTTCTGCAATGACTTTCCTGTCCCTGACCATAGGCATGAAAACAGGCATCAATTCTTTCTCCGCCAGCTCCGGAACTGCGGCCAGCGCAATCTTATATGCAACAGTTTCTTCAGGCATTTTTCCCGGAAGAGCTATCACATCGTTTTCCCGTATCAGTCTGCATGCCTTCAGTGTCATAAGCTCCGGGTCGCCCGGACCGACACCGACTCCATATGCTTTTCCTTTATTCATTCTGTGCTCCGATCTCTTCAATTCTGCTGACCAGCGATTCAAGTGTAGCCTGCTCGGAAACAAATACCTGCATACCATGTTTTTCTGCTTCAGCTGCAGTCTGTCTGCCTATACATACTGCTTTGACACAGGACAGTTCTTCCGGTTTACAGATCGCTGCAAGGCCTTTTACAGTAGATGCGCTTGTAAACACTGCATATGTGTTTTCTTCGCAGAGGATCTCGCCGGCATCAAACCAGTCATAAGAGGTATATTCTGTATCATAGGTTGCGATATCGCTGACTTTGATACCCTTTACGGATGAAAGCTCATCAGTCAGCTGCTGATTCCCGATCCTTGCCCTTGGGATAAGTACCCTGTCACCGTCTCTGAGTTTATAACTGAGCTCTCTTCCGAGATGCTTGCCGTCAAATACTGAAGGGATAAAATCTGCTTTTATCCCGTATTTGAGAAGTTCTCTTTCAGAGCCTTTTCCGATACAGGCTATACGGCTGTACGCAAGTTCGCGGATATCATTGCTGCTGAGGAATCTGTCCATAAAGATCCTGACTCCGCTCGGGCTGGTGAAAACGACCCATTCATATTTCCCTGCTGAAATATCGAAGCATGCCTGATCAAGGTCTTCAGAATGCTCTGCAGGCACGATCCTTATCGCAGGAAGTTCAATCACTTCAGCTCCCTTTTCTCTCAGCATGCCTGAAAGTCTGGAACTAAGTTCTTTTGGTCTTGTAACGAGCAGCCTCATTCCTGACAGCGGAAGCACATCTCTCCACTCAAAGGTATCTGACAAGGCGGCCACATCGCCGATGATAATGACTGCGGGAGCTTTGACTTGTTCCTCTTTTGCCTTGTTTTCAAGTTTTTCCAGAGTGGAACGGATCGTCCTTTGTCCGGACAAAGTCCCTTTTTCTATGATCGCAGCAGGCGTGTCCGGATCCATTCCGGCGCTGAGAAGTCCTCCGCAGATCGCAGGCAGCGAGGAGACTCCCATGAGGAATACCAGGGTTCCGCCAGCTTCCGTCAGGGCGACAAAATCGATGTTGTGAGTCCCGTCTTTTCTCCGGTGTCCGGTAATGACATGGACGCTTGAGCAGTAGTCCCTATGTGTTACCGGTATACCTGCGTAAGCCGGAACCGCGAATGCGCTTGTCACACCCGGTACGATCTCATACTGTATCCCGTTTTCAACGAGCAGCTCCAGTTCTTCGCCGCCTCTTCCGAATACAAACGGATCCCCGCCTTTGAGTCTTACGACGTTGTTGCCCTCAAGCGCTTTTCCGAGCAGGAGTTTATTGATTTCGTCCTGTTTCAGCGTATGGTTTCCCGAGCGCTTTCCTGCATAGATAAGCTCTGCATTTTCCGGAACATATGATAGAAGGCCCTGACCGATCAGAGCATCGTAAATGACTACATCTGCTTTGCTCAGTACATCTCTGCCTTTCAGAGTCAGAAGCCGGGCATCTCCCGGTCCTGCTCCTACAAGCCATACTTTTCCCGGACCTCTTTTTACCTCAGTTTTTCCGGACATCTCATCACCAATCTTCCTTGCCAGCTCAGACCCGAGTTTTTCCGCTTCGGATACAGGGCCGCTGATATTAGCTCTTGTCAGGTGTCTCTTCACCGGATCATATCTCATGCCGGTTATATTGATCGTATCTCCCATGATCCATGCGTAGGCTGTATCCGGGGAGCCGCAGTCTGCTCCGGCCTCTCTGATAAATGCGCGTTCCGCTTCTGCGCAGATCCTCGAGTCGCGGCAGTCGATATTACTGATGAAATCCGATACTTCTCCGGCTCTGGCCTGTATCCCGAGGATCCCCTGACAAGGCGCGGGAATCATCTCTTCAGGTCCGAAATAGCGGCTGATCCTGTGAGTCAGTCCGAGCCTTTTTACACCTGCGGCAGCAAGGATCAGGGCTGAATACTGACCTTCGTCGAGCTTGCGGATGCGTGTTTCCACATTGCCTCTTACCGGCTCAGTACTGATGCCCGGATACAGCTCTTCGATCTGGAGCCTTCTTCTGAGACTGGAGGTACCGATCGGCAGAGATGGATCGATCTCATCTGCGCCTTCCGGAAGTATCAGAACATCTCTGGGATCTTCACGTACCGAATAAGCAGCAAGTGGCAGATCATCAGGGATATCTTTAGGCATGTCTTTCATGCTGTGGACACTGATATCGACCCTGCCGCTCCTGAGAGCATCGTTCAGTTCTTTTACAAAAAGGCCTTTTCCGCCAACCTTATCGAGTGTCTTGTCCAGTATCCTGTCACCTGTTGTCTTCATCGTTATGATCTCAGTGACGATCCACGGATCAGCATGCCTGATGCATTCTCTGACAAGCTCCGCCTGAATGACAGCCAGTCTGCTTTCCCTGCTTGCTATTCTGATTTTTTTAATATATTCATTCATGATTCGTTATGATATGCACAAGAGAATCGTCTGATACTAACCGATCCTGCCTTCTCTGATGCATTCAGCTATTTCTTTCGCGTAATAGGTTTCATAGATGGAAGCGCCTGCGCGGTATGCTGATACAGCCATCTCGCACATGATGCTTTTTTCGTCGACCCAGCCTTTCTGCGATGCCGCTTTGACCATGGCATACTCTCCGCTGACACTGTAGGTCGCGACAGGCACATTTGTGCGCTCATACACATCTCTTATGATATCCAGACAGGAAAGACACGGCTTGACCATGATAATGTCAGCGCCTTCTTCTACATCGAGGAGCGCTTCCTTTATTCCCTCCCTGCGGTTGTGATAGTCCATCTGATAGCTTCTGCGGTCACCGAATGACGGCGCCGAACCTGCAGCCTCTCTGAACGGTCCGTAGAAAGACGAAGCGTATTTTGCAGCATATGACATGATCGGAGTGCCGGTAAATCCATTCTCATCAAGAGCGCTTCTGATCGCAGCGACCCTTCCGTCCATCATATCTGAAGGCGCGACCATATCTGATCCGGCAAGCACCTGCGAAACTGCGGTTTTCTGAAGAAGTTCGAGCGTCCTGTCATTGTCGACATCATGTCTGCGTCCGCATTCACATACAACGCCGCAGTGGCCGTGCGAAGTGTATTCACACAGACATACATCTGTGATCACGAACATCTCCGGATACTTGTTCTTGATATAACTGACTGCGCGCTGAATTATGCCGTCCTCGGCATAGGCCTGAGTTCCAAGCTCATCCTTATGATCAGGGATCCCGAAAAGCATGATAGAGGATACGCCTGCTTTGAGGAGTTCTTCGATCTCAGGATCTACCATATCCACAGTATACCTGTACTGACCGGGCAGCGCACTGATTTCATGCGCTTCGGATTTTCCGTCCATGACGAACATAGGATAGATAAGCGACGATGTGCTCATCCTTGTCTCTCTTACCATACTGCGAAGATTAGGGGTGCTGCGCAGTCTTCTTGGTCTGTTTTTCAGATCCATAATTATGTTACTCGCTTTCTTGGGTTCTGCAAAAGGATCACTTTTTGAAATAACGTGTTATAACTTCATAATTCTCAGGTCTGTGCGGAAATGTGCATCCGGTGCAGACCTTGACAGTGCGGTCATCTCTGATCTTGTAGACCGGTTTCCCGGGACAGTTCTCAAGATGATACAGCGGACAGTAACAGAAGAGACAGTTGATCTCCTCTATTCCTTCATGGCATGGATAGTATTCGCAATCTCTGTTTTCAAAAAATCTGGATGAATGTTTCATTTTTCTGTATTGATATTATCTGTCCCGGAATTTGATACTGCTTTTCTGCTGTGATATCTGATCATTTCTTCCCGTAATCTGAAGATGAGCTGCGGGCATGAACGGTACCACAGATGAGGATAGCCCCAGATATGATCATTTCCCATATGGATACAGTCCCATTCTTTTCCACTCACAGGCTTTACTGCGTGAGCATCGGTTCCGTTATTGTCGCTGTCAAAATAATGGAACTCATGTCCTCTGGCTGTAAGTCCTTCCGGGAAAGCAATATTGATATAACCAAATCTCGACAGTTTCCCGGTATAGCGGCTTCTGCCGCGGATCAGGCCGCACATAGGCCAGGTGCATCCGTTCTGATCCTTGAGTTCATCGAGAAGATACATAAATCCGCCGCACTCAGCAAGACTCGGCATCCCCTCTGAGACCGCCTTGCAGATCGACTCTTTCATTTCAGTATTGTTACTGAGTTCTTCTGCATACAGCTCCGGGTAACCTCCGCCGAGAAGTATTGCATCAGCATCTTTCGGGATCGCGGAGTCATGAAGCGGAGAGAACTCGCATACGGTCATTCCTGCTTCCCGAAGCATACGGAGGTTCTCTTCGTAATAAAAGCAGAAAGCTTCATCTCTTGCTGCAGCTATGACCGGTCTGAAAAGATCGCCGTCAGCAGGATCCGGCATATCTGTCTTTGAAAGAGATACCACGGGCTGACCGCTTTTCTCAGCTTCAGACATGATCTTAAACAGTTTCTCTGTATCTATATTCTCCTCTAAGAGATCAGAAGCAACATCTATCTGACCGGCTATATCACTGATCTCATCCGGCATGACAAGTCCGAGATGTCTGCTCTCAAAGCTGATTTCAGGTGAAACAGGGATCCCGCCAAGCAGCTCTGACCTGCCGGAAATCTCCTCTCTGATCAGCGGTGCGATCTGTTCATAATAGGACGGAGAGATCCTATTGAGTATGACTCCTCTGATAAGGCCGTGAGTATCATACGATAGGATGCCGCTGATCACAGGCAGCATAGTCTGGCCCATCCCCTTTACATCCATTACGAGTATGACAGGCGTATCTGTGATCCGCGCGATATCGTAGGAAGAACCGTGCAGCCAGTTGTCCGATCCATCTCTGACAGGCTTTGATCCTGTGACTCCGTCATACAGGCCCATTACACCTTCAAATACAGCATATTCATGAGTTGAGCGCGAGATCATCGATCTGATCTCGTCTTCATCTGAGAAGAAGCTGTCGAGATTGCCGCCGGGAACACCGAGAACGGTTCTGTGAAACATCGGATCGATGTAGTCAGGACCGCATTTGAACGAGGTGATATCGAGCCCGCGTCTTTTGAGCAGTCTCAGAAGCGCGCATGTTATGAGAGTTTTTCCGCTGCCGCTCTTTGGAGCAGCGATCATGATGCGTTTCATAGTCCTCCGTTACTGCTTTTCTGCAGACCCTTTCCCGCCTTTCAGTGTAAAAGACGCTATCATGACTGGGTTTTCAGCAGTCATAAGATGGTATCTCCCGAGCTCTCTTGATCTTGAAACTGATATCTGTTCAATCAGGAAGTCTTCTGTCTCGATCTCCTGTGTCAGAGACTGTATCTCGGAAATAGTCTCCAGGCTGACTGCGTTGATGACTACATGTGTTCCTGCAGGCAGAGCTTCAATGATGCTTTTCATATTGCCGCTGCTTCCGCCGATGAAGGCATGTGTAGGCGGCTCAAGTCCGGCAAAAGCCTCCGGCGCGCTGCCGTATATCACATCGATATTAGGCAGGTTCAGAGCTTTTGCGTTAGCCCTGATCAGGCTGCATGCTTCTTCTTTATGCTCTATTGCATAGACTTTGACTGATTCACTGAGTCCGGCAGCCTCACACGCGACTGAACCTGTCCCGCTTCCGACATCGTACAGAACAGATCCGCGGATAAGACCGAG
>ONHU01000086.1 GCA_900317675.1 uncultured Eubacteriales bacterium | reverse complement strand
CAGACCTGTAGTCAGACAGGACAAGGAGGATTCGGTTTACGCGCATCAGAAGGGCAAATACAACGCCATCGTCAACAAAGTAGTGGAAGCCCACCAGACGGGGCAGCCTGTACTGGTAGGTACTATTTCGATCGAGATCTCCGAGCTGATCAGCAATATGCTCAAGAAACGGGGCATAAAGCACAATGTACTCAACGCCAAGCACCATGAACAGGAAGCGGAGATCGTAGCTGAGGCAGGCCGCCTCGGGGCAGTAACTATCGCGACCAACATGGCCGGCCGTGGTACGGATATCATACTCGGCGGAAACCCGGACTTTGAGGCCCGCCGCATCATGAGAAAAGAAGAATACACCCCTGAGCAGATCGCTTTTGCTACAGGCTTTGAGAAGTCGGATGATCCTGACATGATCGTCGCGCGTCAGAGATACAACGAACTTCACAGCGAGATCAAGGAAGAGAGAGCTGCCGAACAGGAAAAGGTAAGGGAACTCGGCGGTCTGTGCATCGTAGGTACAGAGAGACACGAGTCAAGACGTATCGACAACCAGCTGAGAGGACGTTCCGGACGTCAGGGAGACCCTGGTACTACCCAGTTCTTCATTTCCCTCGAAGACGATCTGATGAGACTCTTCGGAGGAGAGAGGATGCAGCATGTCATGGAAAGAGTCGGACTTGATGAGGATGAACCTCTCGAGGCAGGCATGCTCTCAAGATCCATCGAAGGAGCGCAGAAAAAAGTCGAGGGCAAGAACTTCGGCATCAGAAAATACGTACTCCAGTACGACAATGTCATGAATAAGCAGCGTGAGATCATCTATGGTCAGAGACGTATGGTACTTGACGGAGAAGATGTCAGCGGCTATATCAAAAACATGACATACGAACTGATCGACGGGATCATCGATCCGGTCGTCATGGAATCCAGATTCCCTGAAGAATGGGATCTCAGGAGAGTTTCCGACGGACTTGAGCAGATCACACCGAATGTAAAAGGCCGACTCAGATTTGAAGATCCTGACTATGTCAGCTCTCTCGATGAACAGCAGCTCAGAGATGATGTCAAGGCTGTATTCGATGAACTGTACAGCGAGAAGGAAGCAGAGATCGGAACCGAGCAGATGAGAGAGGTCGAGAGAATGATTCTCCTCAGAGTCGTAGATAACCGCTGGATGGATCACATCGACGCGATGGATCAGCTCAAGGACGGTATCGGCCTCAGAGGAATCGGACAGCAGGATCCGGCCGTAGCATACGCTCAGGAAGGTTTTGCAATGTTCGAGGAGCTCGTTGCAGACATCAGAGAAGAGACCGTCAAGTACTGCTACAACGTCACTGTCACAACTAAGACAGAGAGAAGAAATGTAGTCAGCGGCAGGACTTCAGCTGCCAAGGAGGACTACAAAGATGACAGTCAGCCTTCAGGAGGAAAGAGCGGGCGCAGCGGCAATATGCCGGGAGCAGCTCCGAAGGCAGAAAAAACCGGCAAACAGGAGACAATCAGACGCGACATGCCTAAGGTAGGCAGAAACGATCCGTGTCCTTGCGGCTCCGGCAAAAAATATAAAAACTGCTGCGGCAGGAACGCATAAATAAGGAGGAGAGACAATTATGCTCGGGACACTGATAATCATAATCGTGCTGCTTGCCGTATTCGTTATGGTAAGCTACAATTCGCTGGTCAAAGAAAAGAACCGTATCGAAACAGCGGAACAGGAACTGATGAAATATGAAGAATCCGGTACTGCCGAGGATATCGACAATGCCAGGAAGTATCTGACAGCAGTCCTCAGGGACTACAATAACAAAGTCGAAAGATTCCCGACCAGCGTCGTGGCTAATCTTTTCAACTTCCCTAAGATGCATACTGATGATTTTGATGAAGGACTCTAATGGAGGCTGAAATGAACAATGATACCTACCGCAGATCAATAAAGTCCAGGATCGCAGCGGTGCTTGGAATCGCTGCGCTGATCCTTATGATGCTCCCGGTATCGCTCGGAGGGTCTTTTGCTGCGGACAACACGATGATGACAGACAGATTCGATATCACCGTCGATGTTGCAGAGGACAACACCTATGAATACCAAGAGCATCTTGATATGAACTATATCACCCCGCATCACGGTATCTACAGATATATACCGGTGCAGGGATATAAGATCAGCAATATCAAGGTCCCGGGCTATGATCATGAGATCTATTCCGATGGAGGATACCGTGTCATCAAGATCGGAAGCGGAAACTACACCCTTACCGGAGAAACTCCTTATGACATCATGTACAAGATCACGATGTATGAGGATGAGAATACCGAAAAGGATATGCTCCTGCTGAACCTTGTTCCGACAGACTGGGAGACAGATATCAGCGAGTCTGTGTGCACGATCAATCTGCCAAAAGAAGCAGATCTGAGCAAAGCACAGGTCTTCTCAGGACCTTACGGAACCGAAGGAAATGATGTCGGCGCGGTGCTGGAGACTTCTGATGACGGAAAGACGATCACCATCACAGCAGAAAACATTCCGGCTCATAACGGCGTCACCCTGATGCTTGAGCTTCCTCAGGGATACTGGGTCGGAGCCAGAGAATTCGGAAAGCTGAACTTCTTTGATATCATCCTCTTCGCTCTCGGACCGATCGGAGCGATCGTCCTCTGGTACCTGTACGGCAGAGATGATCATATGACCAAGACTGTAGAGTTTTACCCTCCGGACGGTCTTACTCCGGGAGAGATCGGGTACATCCTCGACGGGAATGCAGATCAGAAAGATCTCATCTCCACTATCGTCTACATGGCCGATAAGGGCTATCTGATGATAGAGGAAAAGAACAGAACCGAATTCATTTTCACCGCAGTACAGGAACCGGGACCGGATGAGCCGAAGTATGTACACACGATCTACAAGGGCATCTTCCCGGGCACACAGACTACGAGAAGCAGCAAAAAACTCGGAGTCACCTTCGGCAGGAAATACGAGACGGCCAAATCGCAGCTCGAGGAAATGTTCCAGGGAAGCAGGTCCATGTACAGGAGCAATTCCTGGGCAGCTAGGGTACTCGGCGGAATTGCTGCGATCATGCCTTCACTTGCATTTTGCCTCTGGTCAACTGCAAACGGCGACGAGATGGGAATGTTCGGCGCTGCCTGGTCAAGTGTCCATGTGATCCTGACCCTCGTGCTGATGTATTCTGTCTATGACAGGGTAAGATCGACATCCAAGATCAAGACGGTTCTCAAGAGCCTTGCTGCAGTATGGTTCTTCACAGTGGGAGTAGGCATCCTGCCTCTGATCTCAGAATCTCTGACATATGTGAGCAGGACAAAGGCAGCTGTGATCGTAGCTTACCTTATATTCGGCACTCTGATAGCGATCTTCTTCAGTGTGATCTCGATCGCCAAGAAGAGCGAGTATACAGAGCTTATGGGAAGGATACTCGGATTCAGAGACTTTATCAAAACGGCTGAACTCGACAAGCTCAACGAACTCGTCGAAGAAGACCCTGAGTACTTCTATCACATCATGCCTTACGCTTATGTGTTCGGACTGAGCAGCAGATGGATCAAGAGATTCGAAGACATTCCGATCGTCACACCTCGCTGGTACGGCGGACATACTTCGTTCGACAGATGGGATTACTATATGATGGGACGCATGATGAGCGACTGCTCAGCGAGTGTCAGAAACAATATAGTCCTTCCTTCCAGCGGCGGCTCAGGCGGCTGGTCCGGCGGTTCCGGCGGCGGAGGAAGCAGCTGGAGCGGCGGAGGCGGCTTCAGCGGAGGCGGCTTCTCGGGCGGCGGCTCCGGAGGCGGCGGAGGCGGTGGCTGGTAGAGACCGGCGCTGCGTCTGTCAATGTATGGATAATCCATAAAGCAGCAAAAAACGCTTCGGTGCGGGAAGGATCTCCTCGCTGAAGCGTTTTTACATGTCTTATTATTCTGTATGTGACGAAGTCCGGCGGACCGGCTTGTCTAGCCCTGGGTCTTCTTAGCTGCGTCCTGGGAGAGCTTGGCTCTGATGAAAACATCGATATCTCCGTCCATAACAGCATCTACGTTTCCGACTTCCGCGCCCGTCCTGGTATCCTTGACCATGGTGTACGGCTGGAACACGTAGTTTCTGATCTGAGAACCCCAGGTCGCCATCGACTGATCTCCCTTGATCTCGTTGAGGTTTTCCTTGTGGGCCTCCTCCGCGATCCTGGTGAGTTTGGAGACAAGGATCTTCATAGCGACTTCACGGTTCATGATCTGTGAGCGCTCATTCTGGCAGGTGACAACGATCCCGGTCGGAATATGGGTGATCCTGACAGCTGAATCTGTAGTGTTGACATGCTGCCCTCCGGCTCCGCCTGATCTGTAAGTATCGATCTTGAGATCTGAAGGATTGATGTTGACCTCTATATCGTCGCCTATATCCGGAACGACCTCAACTGCTGCGAACGAAGTCTGTCTCTTGCCCATAGCGTTGAAAGGCGAAATACGCACAAGCCTGTGGACCCCTGTCTCGGACTTCAGCAGTCCGTAGGCGTTTTCACCGGTCACCAGGATCGTAGAACTCTTGATACCGTAGTCGACATCGTCCTGCCTGTCGAGGATCCTGGTCCTGAACCCTTTCTTCTCGCAGTATCTGAGATACATCCTCTCGAGCATCTCCGCCCAGTCATTGGCATCGACTCCGCCCGTGCCTGAGTGGATACTGAGGATCGCATCCTTGTTGTCGTACTTTCCCGAGAGGAGCATTCGCGTCTTGAGCTCCTCCAGCTCGTCCTTTATTCCATCAAAACTCCTGATGACGGTCTTGGCCTCATCTTCGTCCTCGAGCTCCTCGGCGATCTCTATGAGCTCAGGGATCTCTTCAAGTTCTTCGGAAAGCCTGGTGTAGATACCAAGCCTGTCCTCGAGAGATTTCTTTTCCTTGAGCACTTTCTGCGCATTCCGCTGGTCATCCCAGAAACCCGGCTTCAGACTCTCGTCTTCCAGATCCTGTATCCTCTTAGCAAGACCCTCCGGGTCAAAGATAACCTCCCACTTCCTCGATCTGTTCGCGCAGAGCAGGAAGCTGGCTTCTTATTTCATCAAGCTGTAACATCTTTCCTCCTTATTATATGAGATCCAGCAGCTGAGCAGGCTCGCTGATCCTGTATGCAGGCTCAAACCCTGCGGCTGCCATATCTTCTTCATCTATATAATGGCTCCAGCCGACGAGAACGCTGTCGACCCCGGCATTGTTGGCGCATCCGATGTCGTATTTTGTGTCACCGATCATGACAGCTTCCCTGAGAATTTCCTCCGGAAGCTCGTCAGATCCTTCGATCCCCGCAAGCTTACGCAGCGTCACAATGACCGACTCCGGATCAGGCTTGTGACTGGTGACATCGTTCATGCTGACATAAGCATCTACGAGATCTTCCATGTCAAACTGGCGCATGTAATTAAGGAAGCTGTAAGTAGTCCTCGAAGTCGCCACGCCTATCAGACAGCCGTGCTCTCTGAGGGAGGTCAGGACTTCTCTGATCCCGTCGAACACATAAACTTTTCCTTGCTGATGTTCATTCTGATACGCGCGGTAGTAATCGACTACATCCCCGACAGGCGCGTCAGGGATAAGCTTGCCTATAGTGTGGACAAGGACCTCGCCAAAAGTAGCTTCGATTTCCCGCTGCGGAAGGGTGTGCCCCAGAAAGCGTTCCAGAGCAGCCTGCCACGACTCAACAATGATATCGTTGGTATTGCAAAGAGTCCCGTCAAAATCGAAAATAAAATATTTCTTACCCATGCGCTATATTATATCTGAAAAAGCCCCGTTCAACAATGTCAAAAACACCACCATCCATTTTCACTCGTGCACCCTGCCGCCATACGGCTGCTTTGCACCGGGCGTTCACAGATCGGACATTGCATCGGCGTTCGCTCTGTGAAAATGGGGTGTTTGCAAGCTCCGCTTCGCTTCGTTTTTGCACAACACCATCCATTTTCACTGCCGCTCACTTGTGCACTGTCTCGATCTGCTCGCAAGCCCGGGGCAAAGCAGCCGTATGGCGGCAGGGAAGAGAAAATGTTAGTGTTCTTTCCTTGTGATGCCTGACCATGCGTATGAAAGTATACATTAATGGCGGCACTGAACCTCGAGAGGAGTTTTTGCTAATGGTGCACATATTTCCCTGGTTTTCTCAAAAGTATGTGCACTAATTCAGAAAACTCATCTGAAACTGCGAGGCAGCTGCTCAGATTGAGAAGGGCAGCTTGCTCTGATATAATAACTGGGAAGCCGACGGAGCTTACCATCGTATAAACGACCCGCCGCAGAAAGAAGGAACCGGAGGTAAAACGGGTTGCTGAGGATCTATGCAGGCAGAGAAAATATAGATAAGGAACGCTTCATCTACAGCAATATCAGCGGTGAGGCTATTGTTGCTGAAGAGCAGGCTCTTAAGATCACAGGAAAGGAATGCCTTTTCGACATAGAGATCATGTCGATGAACCGTCTCGGGCTGAGGCTCCTGACTGAGCAGGGCAGAGAGTCTGTGAACATGCTCGACAGATACGGAAGATTCATGCTTCTCACCAGGATCATCAGGGAGAATATGGACAGGTTCGAGCTGTTTCGCAAGTCGGCGGGAAAGCAGTCATTTACCAATATGCTCAGTGACTTTATCTCGGAATTCAGACAGAACGAGTGCACGCGCGCTAAAGCAGAAGCGATACTGGAGGACGAAGATGCAGATCCTCTGCTCCGATCCAAGCTTCGCGAAGTGATGGGTGTCATGGATGCCTATGAAGAAGCGGCCTCCGGAAAATACATGGATTCTGAGGAATATATAGATGACTATATCGGTGCTATGGCCGGTTCTTCGATGCTCAGAGGCAAGTCGGTATGGATCTACGGATATGACAGCATCACACCGAAATTTGCCAGAGCCTGCCTCGAGCTTGCAAAAGCGGCGGACTCGGTGAATTTCATTCTCAACAGGAGCGACGAATTCCTTGATGACTCGATTGAAGCGATGTTCGCCCGGAGCTGCAGCGAGCAGGGGATAGGCTTCAGGTGTGATGAGATAGGACCGGATTACATAGCTGTCAAGAGCCCGACGATCCGAGCCATCGAAGAGAAACTCTTTACCCCAGTGCCTGATCCGGCCGGCTTTACGCCTGAAGATCTGACGATGGTATGCGCGGCCAATCCGTACTACGAAGCAGAGAGCGCCGCCTCTTACATCTGGCATCTGATCAGAGACCTCGGATACAGGATGAAGGATATCCAGGTGATCGCTAACGACGAAGCCACGATGCATCCGATCATCCGGCGGGTGTTCGATGAATACGGACTTCCGCTGTTTATGGATTCATCCCGCGATATAACAGATACCGCGCCTGTCAGTTTCATAGTCAATCTGCTGTGGCTGCTCATATACAGCAGCAATTCGCAGTACATGTTTGCGATGCTCAAAACATCACTTGCCGGCGTACCTGACGAGATGATCGAAGACCTCGAAAACTACGTACGAAACTATCATATAAAAGGTTCGATGTGGCTCAGGGATTTCAAGTACGGAGAAGAGGCTCTCGGAAGGGAGGCTTTCAGCGCGCTGAATGCCCTTCGCGCCATGATCGCGTCTAAGGTCAGCGGTCTCAAAGAACTCACATCGGGAGGCAAGCTGCCGGTAAAAGAATTTGTTCCGGCATTCAGGAAATATCTGGATGAGACCTGGAATCTTTCCGCGGAAGTGCAGCGCATGGCCGATGAAGAAGAGGCGCTCGGACTGATAGACGAGGCACAGCGTACTATTGAGAGCTATGACAAAGCGATGGAGATGCTTGGTCAGATCACTGAGATCATGGGCGATTCCGTTCTCGATCTGGCTGAGTTCACCGATATATATACCGCCGGTCTTACCAATGTCGAGGTAGGTGTGATACCGCCGGCTGCCGACGGCCTTTCGGTTGGTGCTGGGAGCGAATGAGGGCACACTGCCTCTGCAGCCGTCGCCTGAAGGTCTTTTCTCGGTAGATGAGGCGAAATATTTCGAAGAAAAAGGCTTTGAACTCGGCTCGCTCAGGAAGATAAAGCAGAGTGAGGAAAACGCGGCGATGTACAGGATGATGTCAAAGCCGTCAGATAAGCTGTACATTAGCTGGGCGCTGACCGATGCTGACGGAGGGGAGGCCCTGCCGTCGACAGTGATCGAATCGCTGAGAAATCTGTTCCCGGACGCTGAGATCCGCAAGGATGTGGTCAGCGAAGGATGGGGCATCCCGGTCATCAACACTCCGGAGGAATCCATGCGCCACCTCATAGGCCGCATCAAAGACAAAAATGCGCCGGACAGACCTGATCCTGTCATGAGGGCAATGCTTGCATGGTATGAGGCAAAGCGTAAGGGCGAACTAAGCAGGATGCTGTCGGCTGCCGCCGATGAGAACGTGCAGGCGCCGCTCGGAAAACAGATCGCAGGCAGACTGTTCGGAAGGGCTGACGGCTCTCTTGTGCTCAGCGCGAGCTCGATCAGCGGATACTTTGACTGCCCGTTCCGCTATTATGTCGAACGGGGACTCAGACCTAAGGAAGAAAGAGATTTTACCAGCGACCCTCGGTCGATCGGCGATGCTTATCATGAGTGCCTTATGGGAGTAGCAAGGCGCCTTCTTGGCGACAGGGCGATCCTTTCGGCTGTAGCTGGGGCGAGAAAGGCCAGAGCGCAGGGAGAAATCAGTCCGCAGGAAAGCGAAGATGATGTATACGCACGGATAGAAGAAATGGTCAGCGAGGAACTTGCTCGGATCGCTTCAGAGTATCAGGAAGGTCTGTTCATTTCCGCCGGAAGCGAGGTCTACAGGATGGACCGCATCCGCGAGATCTGTACCGGGGCGGCGAGAGCTATGGCAGAACAGCTTTCAGCGGACAGCGTCCTGGATGCTGTGTTCGAAGAGTCCTTCAGCAGAAGGGGCAGATTCGAGCCGGTCGAGTTTGAGGTGGACGGACAGAAGGTATATGTCGAGGGCAAGATCGACCGTTCAGATATACTCGATGTTGACGGACAGAAGAGGGTGCGCATCATCGACTACAAGACGGGCAGCGACAGCCTGGATGTATGGAAGATGCGAAACGGCTACAAAATGCAGCTGATGATCTACATGATTTCTGCTTCGTCGGGAGATCTTGAGCCTGCGGGGCTGTTTTACTTTAACATCAAGGACCCGATCGAAGGAATCGACAGCAAGTCCGCAAAAGCTGCCGAAGAGATCAGAAACAGGCAGCCGGGAGATACTTATAAGCTCAAGGGCAAATTCATTGATGATCCGGGCGTGCTGAATGCGATGCCGGAGGAGATGCTCGGCGGAGGCAGGTCAGTCAAAGACAGGCGCATCAGCCGCGAGGACTATGAGAGCCTGAGAAATGATGTGATGCAGAGGATCGAGCAGACCGCTGCGGGGATACTCAAAGGAGATATAGGGATCCATCCGTTCAAAGACGGCGGCAGACTTGCGTGCACATACTGCAGTTATAAGCCTATATGCAGACGCGACCGCGAGTACACACGGAACACTGCCCGCGAGATCGGAGCAGACGCGACCGCGAGTACACACGGAACACTGCCCGCGAGATCGGACCGGAACCAAAGGAAGAAAAGGATAACTGATGGCTATAGATGTCATATCGATCGGGAGCAGCAGCTCCGGAAACTCATACATAATCATGGCAGGAGGCAGGACGATACTTCTTGATGTCGGACTGACGGCAAAACGCATACTCGGCGCTCTTGAGCATTTTGACATAGACCCTGAAGAGGTCGATGCTGTCCTTATAACGCATGAGCATACGGACCATTCCAAAAGTGTACGCGCCATAAGCCGCAAATGTCCGCACGCTGTGTTCTATGCGAGCAAAGGAACTGTCGAAGGCGCAGGGAATTTTATATACGTGCCTGAGGAGAGACTCAGGATCGTAAAGGCAGGAACATCTTTTGTGCTGAGACCGGCAGAGCGTGAGAAGGAGGGCGCAGAGAACGCGGCTTCATCTGATTCACCGGATGTGATAATCAGCACTTTTCCGCTGAGCCACGATGCCAGAGAGCCGGTCGGTTTTACCATCAGATGCGGCAGAAACAAGCTTGCTGCAGTAACTGATACAGGGACTGTGACTGAAGAGATATTCGATGCTGTTTCAGATGCTGACAAGCTGATCTTTGAGGCGAACCATGATGAGCATCTGCTGATGTTCGGTGACTATCCTTATATGCTTAAGCAGCGTATCAAAAGCGACTTGGGGCATCTGTCCAATGAATATGCCGGAGCAGTCCTTGCGAGGATAATGAGCTCCTACTTTGAAAGGCTCCATCCTCAGAGCGGCATCTATGAAGGCAGGCTCAGCGAGGAGTATATAGATCTGGAAGATGATCTTGAAACAGATACTGAAGCCGGCAGCGGGCAAGAAACCGTATCGATAATGCTGGCGCATCTGAGCGAACACAACAATCTGCCGCTCTATGCCGGGCAGGCAGTCGAGGCCGCTCTCAGGGAAAGCGGATTTCTTCGCGGAAAACACTACAAGTTAAGCATAGCTGCAAAAGAAACCCTGACAGTCATGAAATGACCGTCAGGGCATTTTGTTCGTATTTTTTCTATCGCTTCGGCCTTCTCATTCAGGCGGCGTGATCTCCGACTATTTCCTCTTCCAGTCAGCGTGGTCTCCGCGTGCCGAAACAGCTCTGTATCCTATGCGCGCGATGCGTCCTTCGAGGCAAGCATGGCACTCGGCGGCTTCTTCGCCTGTGCAGATCTTGCCATCATAGAGCAGATATTTTTCTCTTACATCTTTTGGCGAAAGACTCGGCATGATTACATTCGCACCGTGCCTGATGCCTTCTTCTCTCCCGAGCGGATCGATCGTCCCGAGAGCCGTTGTAGCCGGTAGAAGCACTCTCGGAAACATCAGCCTCAGAATCGAGAGGCAGTAGAGCGTCTCTTCATAGCTTCCGTCAGGCATGTCGGCAAAAGGAGTATCTTTGTGATGGATGAACGGACCTATACCGATCATATGAGGATCAAGCTCCTTAAGGTATTCAAAATCTTCTGCAAGGTAATCATA
>ONHU01000119.1 GCA_900317675.1 uncultured Eubacteriales bacterium | reverse complement strand
GATGGTCACCGGCTGGCAGCTTATCGACGGCAAATGGTACTACTTCAGCAGAAGCGGAGCAATGCGAACGGGCTGGCAGCAGATCGATGGCGTGTGGTATTATCTTGATTCAATCGGAGAAATGCAGACCGGCTGGCAGGAGATCGACGGCAAATGGTATTACTTCAGCAGAAGCGGAGCAATGCAGACCGGTTGGCAGGAGCTGGGCAGCAATTGGTATTATTTGAACAGTAAAGGAGCGATGTTCACGGGATGGCTGCTGTATAAGGACAATTGGTATTATTTGAACAATAAAGGAGCGATGTTCACGGGATGGCTGCTATATCAGGACAATTGGTATTATTTGAGCAGCAATGGAGCAATGTTGACGGGCTGGCAGCAGATTGACGGCATCTGGTATTACCTCGATGGAAACGGAGCAATGGCCGCCGGTAAGTGGGTTGGAGATTATTATCTCACCGAAAGCGGAGCTATGGCAGAGAATACCTGGATTGGAGAGTTCTATGTGGGCTCTGACGGGAAGTGGATTCCCAACTATAGTGAGGAATAATTGGGTGAGGAATAATTGTCAGGAAATTTCTTGACAATTGCAGGATTTGTTGTATAATAAAAGCCTATCTCAAAAGAAGTTTCTATTAATTGAGTAAATAAGGACAAATGGCCCAGACTGCGGTAGCAGCAGTCTGTCCATTAGTCCTTTTTTTATTCGTGGGCAGTTTTGCAGATATTTCAGCAAACAGTGCAGTGTAAAGAAAGTGAGGTGAAGCAGATGGGCAGGAGTTTTTTTGTGAGGTCCCCGGAGACGGGCGCTTGTTTTTGCGGCAGGTGCGGTAAGAGACAGCTTACAGACCTCTACAACATGAAGAAGCACGCACAGATATGCAATCCGCAGTTCAGTGAGAAGGAAGAAGTTCTGGTTGTTGAGGAAGGACGCAGTTGGGGATACCGCCTTGAGAACGCTCCCGGAGTATTGACGCTGTCCGTCTGCGCACCGTTCCTGATCCGGATCCGCGGGTTTAAGGACCGCTTCAGCGGAATGGAGTGGATACCGGTCTTTGTCGCGGAGTTTGCCGCGGGAACGAAGAATCCGAGGATTCTCAGCAACGACACAGGATATGATATGGAAGTTCTGCTGTCTTTGATCAGAGCAGGCCGTATCATTCCGATCAGTACGAAGAGAGACAGTGAAGTGATCCGCCGCTTGTTTCCCTGTATTGATATCTACAGTCTTCAGATGTTCGCGCATATTTATAAGTGCAAGGGCTTCAGCACGGATAAGCGTATCAAGCCGGGGACCGAGAACTGGCTGTTCGAGAAAACACCCGGCAGCAAGGAGTGGAAGGAACCGGAGAAGCACCTGACAGCGGAACCGGGCAAAATACCGATCTGCGCAGCGGTTTATAAGCACAGAAATGATTCGTATATCCTGCAGGTGGTGCTTAAAAAGGAGCAGGAGAAAATCGTTTTTCTCTTTACGAGAGGATACTGCAGCTGCAGCCATGAGGTGGACCTGAATGAAATCTTCCGGCAGCAGTATTACCTGGTGGGGAATGCGATGAAGGCGATCGAAGTGTTCGATAAGGCGTACCCGGAATACCATTTGGCTACGTACGCGAAGCGCTCGGAGAATATTTTGACCCCGCTTCTGGCGGCAGATTATCACACGGGAATGGAACTGGCGGCGAAAGCCGGAGCGACAGCTATAGCTGAGAGTTACGACAAGCTTTCTGTATTTGAGAAATCGCCGCGTCTGTTTCACAATCTCAAGGAACTGTTCGGCTTATCTGTGCCGGTCCTGCGGGCTCTGAAGCGCGATCAGATAAACGATGCTGTGATGGGGCGGCTCAGGGAAATCTATGAGTATCAGCCTGCATTCCTTCAGTTTGAGTCTTACACAGATTCTATGATGGAGTTCTATATGCGGGGAAATGTCACGCACAGAGTCCTGAACAGAGAGCGCGGGATCGAAGGGATCGGCGCACTGAATGACAGGCAGATTCTGCAGATCCTGCGTTACTTGGAGAAACACCCCGATGACGGGCATTACTATTGCGACTACATGAATGCCTGCGTGCAGTTAGGAGAGTATGTATACGGGATCACGCCGGATATTCCAATCCGCGAGGCGCATGATCGTGTAGTCTCGCGCATCATGAACGAACAGGATTGGAACACGAAGAGAAAGTTTGAATTCGCTGTGAAAAGTGAGGAATACCTTAAACTGGCGACCTGCTGCAACGAGGAGGACGAGGAGTTTTTTGACAAGGATCCATACATGGTGACGGCACCGGAAACCAGCGACGACCTCTTCAGGGAGAGCGAGAATATGCATAACTGCGTGCGGATCTATGTTCCCGCAGTCGCTCAGCGGTCGACGAGGATCTACTTCCTGCGCGAGAAGGAGAAGCCTGATAAGAGCTATGGCACGATCGAGGTGTCCGGTGACGGCAGTAGACTCATTCAGGCCAAGGATTTCGGCAACCGTAAACTGCCGGGCAGAGCTCAGAAGTTCGTGATCAAGTGGTGCAGGCGCAAAAGGATCAGGATCGATACTTTGGATATCACAAAGGTGCCTTACGGGATTTCATAGAATCACGCCTCCCGATGCAATGATCATAATTGAACATAATGCATTGGGAGGCGTTTTATTTTACTAAATGATGTTATATTTAGAGGATATGAAAACCCCGAAAGGAAAGAATTCATAGATTTTTTGAATGCTGCAGAGAATAATGCAGATGTAGATACTGTAGACTAAATGATTGACGAATGTAAGTTGTCCAGAAACTTTTTAAGGTATAAGATAAGCGTTCTATATAACTCTTTCCACTCATATTTATGATGTCTTTTTGAGAGAGAGCCGGCAGTGATATTAAGATAATCAGAAACGCTGCTAAGTTTTATGAAGAAAATTTGAGTCAAACTAGTTTATCTTCTACAAATCGGTTAAATAAAACTTCCACATAGTTCCCGCCACTCACACCCCGGGCAGCAGGAGGCGATAAGATCTTCTGTGATGCGAAGGCTTTCCGGAATGCCGATAAGTGTGGAGGATGAATTCTGCCCCAGTTTATCTCTCACCAACTTGTCAAATAGGGCTGGTTTTTCTGAAGTGCATTGTCCATCCACGCAGCTCGGGCAGTGTACGCACAGGTCATCTGCGCCGCTTAGCAGCGTGATCGGAGTACGGGTATTGGTGGTTAGCTGTCTTTTGACAAGGGTCATGTTTTTGACAAATTCTTCGCTGTAGCCGCGGCCAACAAAGGTCTGGAGACAGAGGAGATGGTGAGGGCGGAGGTGCAGGTTTGTGTTCATTGTATATTCCTTTCAAAAGAGTACTAATAGTATAGGGCGTAACATTATTTCTGCTGTAAAGGGGCTGCAGAATTCAGTAGAAGGTATAGAAGAATGATTTTAGAGAATAATCGTCCATAGAAGAGGGTCTGAGCAATGTGCGTCGTTCAGTCTGTGGTTCGAGCAGTAAAGAATTCGGTATAGCAGCTAAATTTGAGCACACTCTCGTCCCTCAAATAGCCGGAACTCAGTGAAAACGTCAGAGAAAAACAAAAATGCAGGAATCATCATGGACGATATTTCTTGATATAGATGCTTCTGTACCGAAAATTGTAGCATAAAAGGCGTTGTAGATAAGATTGTATCGATCCAAACGGTCCCGTGGGGATGAGAAAATAGGAAATAAGGGTTTCTGTACCTAACTGATAAACAGATTCCCTCCGACTCGAAGGAAAGATGAGTGTGGGTCCCATTGAATTTAACGTATTTTTAAGGGGCGTGCCGTAAAAGCGTGGGTTTTGAACCTTCACTTTTGCTGCACGCCCCTTATAGATATGCAGTATTAACGGCTGATACAATGATGACTGATTAAAGTGTCTCGGGGGAGAGCAGCCTCCTGCATATGATCTTATACAGCGCCCTGGCTCACGGGGACGGCTTTTTTGAGCGCGACCTCGATGGGAGGGGCGACAAGCATTACTGCGATGATCTTGATGAGATCTCCGGGCAGGAAAGGGATGACGCAGG
>ONHU01000083.1 GCA_900317675.1 uncultured Eubacteriales bacterium | reverse complement strand
TTGTCTTCATCTTATGTTCCTCCCTCTCTAAATCGACAGCTTTGAAGTGCCGTAAACTACTATCTTTCCATCCGGATCGCCGATCTCTGTTCTGTCATCTACAGTCACGCCTTCATTAACGATGGCTTTTTTGATATGGCAGTCTCTTCCGATGATTGCATTAGGAAGAATGATAGAATCCTCTACTACAGAGCCTTCACCGATGACGACACCGGATCCGAGAATAGAGTGTTCTACTGATCCATATACTGTACATCCGTTAGATATCAGCGATTTTCCGATATTTGCATCAGGACCTATGTACTGAGGCGGATAGATATTGGAATTGGAGAAGACCTTTTCATCAGTTGTGAAGACGTTGATGCTATCCATGTTGTCCATGAGATCCATCTGGCTGTCATAGTAACTGTCAACGGTTCCGACATCTCTCCAGTAGCCTTCAAATCTGTAAACGATCAGCTTCTTTTTGGCCGCAAGCATCTTAGGAATGATGTTCTTTCCGAAGTCATGCTCTGACTCAGGATCTGTGTGGTCTTCGAGAAGCGCTTTTCTCAGCGATGCCCATGAGAAAATATAGATACCCATGGAAGCGAGATTGCTGTCCGGATTCTTAGGTTTCTCTGTGAACTTTACTATGTTGCCCTCAGAATCAGCAGTCATGATACCGAATCTGCTGGCTTCTTCGATAGGAACTTCGATAACAGAAACCGTCAGGTCAGCATTGTTAGCCTCATGAACTTTGAGCATCTTGTTGTAGTCAGTCTTGTAAATGTGGTCGCCTGAGAGAATCAGAACGTTATCAGGATTGTACAGATCGATAAAATCGATATTGTGATAGATCGCGTCTGCGGTTCCTTCATACCATTCGCCACCGGTCTCTCCCGCATAAGGAGGCAGGATGTGAACACCACCGTCAGCTACAGCAAGATCCCAGGACTCGCCTGTTCCGACATACTTGTTGAGGATCAGCGGTTTGTACTGAACCAGGATTCCGACTGTGTCGATGCCGGAGTTTACACAATTTGACAAGCTGAAGTCGATGATACGATACTTGCCGCCGAAGGAAACTGCAGGCTTTGCAATGCTCGAAGTCAGGCTTCCGAGTCTGCTGCCCTGGCCCCCGGCAAGCAGCATAGCAATGCATTTTTTCTTTTTCATGTTTTCATGCCTCCTATGATACTTAAACTAAAGCGCCTTCCAGATTTCTTCTGCATACTCTCTTATGGTTCTGTCACTTGAGAAGAATGCAGAATTTGCTATATTTGCGAGGGACATTCTGTTCCATCTTTCCTTGTCGGAATAGATGTGATCCAGATTTTCCCATGCTTTAACATATGAATCAAAATCTCCGAGAACAAAGTATTCGTCATTGCTCTGGAACAGTGCGTCGTGGATACCCCAGAAGTTGTAGTTGCATCTTGAGAAGAATCCGTCTACAAGCTGCTTTGTCATCACCTGAAGTCTCGGGTCATTATCTACGCATCCCTGTGCTGAGTATCCGCCGTGTTTGTAGAAGTTGTCGACCTCGTCTGATGAGAAGCCGAAGATACTCATGTTGTCATCTCCGACAAGCTGATTGATCTCGACATTCGCTCCATCCATGGTTCCCAGGGTGATCGCGCCATTCATCATGAACTTCATGTTGCCTGTTCCGCTGGCTTCCTTACCTGCAGTTGAGATCTGCTCACTGATATCTGCAGCAGGATAGATCAGCTGTGCGTTGCTGACGCAGAAATTCTCAATGAATACTACTTTGATCCTCTGATTGACAGCCGGATCGGAATTGATCACATCAGCAAGGCTGTTGATGAACTTGATGACTTCCTTTGCGAACACATAACCCTGCGCAGCTTTTCCTGCGAAGATGAATGTGTAGTTGTTGATCGGAAGATTCGGATTAGCCTTGAGTCTGTTGTAGAGATCCAGGATCTTGAACCCATTGAGGAGCTGTCTCTTGTATGCGTGAAGTCTCTTGACCTGGACATCGAATACTGAATCGGGATCAAGTTCAATCTCCATATGATCCTTTACATATTTAGCCAGTCTCAGCTTGTTCTCTCTCTTGGCTGCAGCGAGTTCCTCAAGGAATGCGCTGTCATCTGCGCGTTTATTGAGCTTTGAGATCTGATCGAGATCGGACTGCCATTTTGTTCCGATCGTTTTGTTGATCAGAGCTGTAAGGGACGGGTTGGCCTGGATCAGGAATCTCCTGTGGCTGATGCCGTTGGTCTTATTGTTGAATTTACCCGGATCCAGCTTGTAGAACTCACTGAAAACAGTCTTGGTCAGGATATCGCTGTGAAGAGCAGATACTCCATTGACTGAATGACTTCCGATAACAGACAGATTGGCCATCTTGACCTCGCTGTCCCACAGAGCTGAGGTCTCTCTTGAGATGATATGCCAGTTGTCATCTTCAGGCGGGAGACTCTGCTGCCATCTTCTGTTGATCTCATCGATGATCATGTAGATCCTTGGCAGGAGTTCCTGGAACTGAGAGATCTGCCACTTCTCAAGTGCCTCAGGAAGAACTGTGTGATTAGTGAAGGAGATTGTGTTCTTGGTGATCTCCCATGCTTCTGCCCATTCAAGACCCTCTTCATCCATAAGAACTCTCATGAGTTCAGGTATGCACATAGTAGGATGTGTATCATTGATATGGATCTGAACCCTCTGAGGCAGCTTCTTCCATTCCTTTGTTCCGTGTTTTGCCTTGTACTCTCTGATTATCATGCCGATTCCGGCAGCAACAAGGAAGTATTCCTGACGGAGTCTGAGTTTCTTGCCTATACCCTGACGGTCATCCGGATACAGGATGCTTGTGATAGCCTCGATCTCACTCCTCTCCTTCATTGCATCGCTGTAATTGCCTGCATTGAATGCGTCCATATCGATTGTATCATGTACAGGCTGAGCATCCCACAAGTAAAGAGTGTTGACTGTTGTGCCGCCGAAACCGAGGATAGGTACATCATAAGGGACAGCCCTGACAGTAGTGTAGTCTACATGTTCATATGCCATCACTCCGTCTTTGAAAGTTCTGTCTACTCTGCCTCCGAAACGGACGATCACAGAATCATACGGCCTTGGTCTTTCCCAGATATATCCCTCATCAAGCCATGCGTCCGGGAGTTCGATCTGATATCCGCTCTCAATCTTCTGCTTGAAAAGACCAAACTTATATCTGAGACCCATTCCATCGCCTCTGATACCGAGAGCAGCCATAGAGTCGATGAAACATGCGGCGAGTCTTCCGAGACCGCCGTTACCAAGACCCGGATCCGGCTCTATTTCACAGAGCTTATCGAGGTCACTGCCGAGATCGCGCAGTCCTTCAGCTGCGAAATCCCTGATTCCAAGATTAATCAGATAGTTTTCCATGAGTTTTCCGATAAGGAATTCCATGGAGAAGTAATAGACTTTCTTCCCGACCGGAGCCGAAGGATCCGTGAACGCCTCTCTTCTCAGAGCAGCTTCATGATGGACCAGGTGTGTAAGAACCGCGAACTGGTCTGTGTCGTTGAGCTTCTCAGCCGGAGTGTCAAACATTTCTTCTGCAATACGTGTAAATTCTCTTTTGAAACCTTCTGTTGTTTTGATCATATAATGCTTCCTTTACCCTTTGATATATTTTATTTTATTTTATTTTTCTTTTCATTTTCAGGATGCATCCTCCGACAGCAGGTACTCTGATAGTGATCGAGTACGGCATGCCGTGCATCGGTTTTTTCTTAGCTCTGACCTGTCGGGTGTTCGTGACACCGCTTCCTGCGTATTTTACATCATCAGAGTTTATGATCTCTTTGTAAAATGCTCTCTGCGGAACTCCGATAGTGAATTCATTGAATGCCTGCACGTCCGTGTTGATCACTACCACCAGAAGCTCATCGTCACACATACGGGTATAACTGTAGATTCCCTGTTCGCTGTTGTCCGCGTCTATCCAGCGGAATCCGTCCCAGCTTGTGTCCTCTGACCAGAGTGCAGAATGCTCAAGATAGATCTTGTTGAGATCCTTTACGAACCTCTTGTGTTTCTCATGGTTTTCATATCCCAGGAGGAACCACTCCAGCTGCTCGTATTCACGCCACTCTATGAACTGAGCGATCTCATGACCCATGAATCTGAGTTTTTTGCCCGGATGAGTCATCTGATAAAGCATCAGCATGCGGCTTCCGGCAAACTGTCTCCATGTATCTCCCGGCATCCTTCCTATCAGGGAAGCCTTGCCGTGAACGACCTCGTCATGCGACAGCGGCAGGATGAAGTTTTCGCTGTATGCATAGGTCAGCGAGAAAGTGAGCTTGTTGTGGTGATAGCTCCTGAACGGGAAGTCTGTCTTCATGTATTCCAGAGTATCATTCATCCAGCCCATATTCCACTTGTAGTGGAAGCCAAGGCCTCCCTTATCAGGCGGCCATGTGACCATAGGCCAGGCTGAACTTTCTTCTGCGACAGTAAAGACACCGCTGAAGGAAGTCCCAATCATATAATTGAACTCTCTGAGGAAGCTGATCGCATCCAGGTCTCCGTCTCCGCCCTCTCTGTTTTTCTTGTACTTTGAAGGATCCGAGACTCCGAAGTTCAGATAGAGCATGCTGCTGACTCCATCTACACGGATCCCGTCAGCATGATACACATCTATCCAGAACATTGCGTTGGAGAGGAGGAAGCTCCTCACCTGATTTCTGCTGAAGTCAAACTTATATGTTCCCCAGTCAGGATGTATTTCAGTCTCATAGAGCTTGCTGCCGTTGAAGTTGGCAAGACCGTGAGCATCAGGACAGAAATGTCCCGGTACCCAGTCCAGGATGACACCGATCCCTGCCTGATGGCATTTATCCATAAAATATTTGAAGTCTGCAGGCGAGCCGTATCTGGAAGTAGGTGAATAATAACCGGTAACCTGATATCCCCAGGAAGCATCGAGCGGATGCTCCATGACAGGAAGAAGTTCCAGATGTGTATATCCCATTTCCTGCACGTAAGGAATGAGCCTGTCAGCTACCTCTCTGTATGTGTAGAATTCTTCGGAACCGGGTTCTCTCTCCCACGACCCGAGGTGCACTTCATAAATGTTCATTGGCGAGCGGAACGAGTCCGTCTGCCCTCTTTTCCTGATCCATTCTGAATCCCCCCAGTCATAAGTGTCTTCACAGATGAC
The DNA here is from genome assembly GCA_900317675.1 of uncultured Eubacteriales bacterium. Classification (GTDB taxonomy): domain Bacteria; phylum Bacillota; class Clostridia; order Peptostreptococcales; family Anaerovoracaceae; genus Crickella. The sequence continues at coordinate 3,593 of ONHU01000083.1, read as the reverse complement.
TGAAGCGGTTTCCGGCCTCAGTTCAGAGCTGAAAGCAAAAGGATCGCTCTTGAGAATATGCTCTCCGGATTCGAGTTCTATGTCGAATTTGTATTTGTTTCCGGCCTGAGCGCCTTCAACGAATCCGGTATAAATGCCGGTATCTCCGATCTGCTCGAGATCATGTCCGGCGCCCGGGATCCAGTCTACAAAGTCTCCTGTGACTTTGACGCCCCTTACTCCGGGTACCCATACTGTGAACTGAGTCCCGTTATCCACCGGATGCGCACCGAAAGTCCTGTATGCATGATAGCATTTGCCGGTATTGTACAGATAGATAAGCTCCTCGCTGAGCTGCTTTCTGATACTGTTTTCTTTCATAAGTAGTACCCCTTTCATCAGACCATCATTGAATATGATCTGAAGTCTGTCTCTAGATTTCGGTATCGTATTCTATCGTACGGGCTTCAGGATAGAAGCCTGCAAACCTGTCAGCCTGTGACAGCTTCCTGATCGTGGTGATGGCAGCTATATACAGGCAGGCAACGAATACCAGCAGAATGTATGTAGCTGTATCAGTTCCAAGGAATGCAAGAGTATCGTAGATTCCGTGTATCATCATCGGTACCAGAAGCGCAAAGAGCGTGCAGAGCATTGATGTGCTGCGGTCTCCCACTATAGAAGCCTTCTTGGAATAAGAGTAGAACACACCCATGAAAACTCCGCAGAAAGCATGGAGCGGTACTGCCAGTACAGCTCTTGTCAGTGCTGTAGCCATGCCGTACATAGAGACATAACCGATGTTCTCGAGTACCGCGAAGCCTACGGCTGCAGATGTTCCGTACACTACACCATCGAATCTGTAGTTGAAACTCGGGCTTTTCCACGACCCTATCCTGAGCGCCAGATACTTGACAATCTCCTCACAGAATGCTGCAAGCGCGAATGAATTGATCAGCGCGTATTCCAGGCTTCCCTGCGGATACTGCGGAAATACCTGCGAAAGAGCCGATTCGGCAAAAGCGGCTACGAAGCACGAAAGCGCGCCCAAGATAAGCAGCTTGATGATGAGTCCGACCGGTTCTTTTTCTACTTTGTCCTTTGTATAAACGTATATTATGATGAGCAGTCCCGGTATTACTGCAATTGCCATCAGTTTATTATCCATTGTCATTGATAGTCCCCTTCTGAAACCCTGCATCTGCAGATGCAGTCCGGTCAAAGCTTATTTCTGTTATTTTTATACAGAAGCAGAATGTACCATATACAGAGTGCGACCAGCACCCCTCCGAGAATTCTGGCCAAAACCATCTATATCCGCCCCTTTCAGTTTTTATAAATCTCTCTGATAGCACCGCGTCTGAAAGCTTCATGCAAAGCCTCAAGCATGACAGGTCTGTGGAAGACCTGTGTTCCATCCTCCTGCAGCGGCTCATACGGCTGGTGCTCCGCAAGATACAGGTGCTTGGATGTGAATATCGCAGTGTATCCCGCAATACCTGTAGTCTTGTGATATGCCTTGGAGATGCCTCCGTCGATAATGAAGATCTTGCCGCCGGCCTTGACAGGCTTCTCGCCGTCTTTCATCTTGACAGGAACGTGACCATTCAGGATCCTGCCGGTTTCCGGATCGAGACCGAACTCCTTAAGGATCTTGTCGGCGGTCTCTTCTTTATCAAGGAGCTTGTAATAAGGAACTTTGTTTTCCTTGTGCGTTGCCTTATCGGCAATGAAGTATCTCTCGAATGTGGTCATTTTGTCCTTGCCGAACAGAGGAGAATCCTCAGCCAGCCACAGATACCACATAATGGAAGCCGCCTCTGCGTTAGTTCTTCCTTCTGATATAATCAGCGCCCTTGTACTTCTTGCCGTTCAGTTCTACCTTCTTGAATCTGCCTCTTTCATCGAAGATCATGCAGCCGTGAAACAGCAGATTGCCGTTCATTACTTTATAGAGTGATCCGTGCGAGAACATGTAGTTCATGTGTCTCTGCAGCTTCTCTGAATTGACGATCGATGACTCGAGAGCGATCATGACTTCTTCTTCCTCTTCTGTAAGTCTGTAAGGATCAGCAGGATCTACAGTAGGAAGATTCATATCCCTCATCGGATATTCTTTGCCCTCGACCATGACGGTGCCTTTTTCGAAGTCTATAGCACCGAGGAGATTCCTCTTCTCAAGATGATATTCAGGATGGTTCAGAATCTCCTGTCCCTCGATCTTGAACTGGATGATCGAGATCATCTTGTGCATCTTGGCAGCAAGTTCAGGAGGGATCGGGTCATATCTGTTGGTCTCAAGGACATTCGGCTTGAAAAATTCACAAGGGTCATCGCCGTAGATCGCCTGAGCGAGAGATGCAAGAGGTCTTAAGTTGAAGCCGTAGCCTACCTCAAGCATATCAAAATTGTTATATCTGACGTTGATACGGATCATGGTAGCAATGCAGGCTCTGTTGCCGCACGCTGCTCCCATCCACAGTACGTCATGATTTCCCCACTGGATATCAACACCCTGATTCGCCATCAGATAATCCAGAACGAAATGTGACTTCGGTCCTCTGTCGAAGATATCGCCAATCAGGTGGAGTCTGTCGACTGTCAGATTTGCGATCGTCTCTGACAGATCCGTGATAAAATCTCTTGCTGCGCCATATTCGATGAGCGAGTCTATGATCTCATCGTAATAGCGGTGTCTGTCAGGTACATCATCTGCAAACAGAAGCTCGTCCATGATATATGATGATGCCGCAGGAAGACGTTTCTTGACCTTGGATCTGGTGTATTTGTTTGAAACGATACGGCATACCATGATCAGCCTGCGGATCGAAACCTTGCACCATGCGTCAAAATCGTGCTCGCTCTTTTCCCTTCTTGCCATCTCGGCCTCAGGATTGTAAATCAGAGCAGCAAGTTCATCGCACTCGGATTCTGTCAGGATATTACCGAAGATCTCGCTTATCCTCATACGGATCATTCCGGATCCGCTGCGGACAAAGTACTGGAAAGCATCGAATTCTCCGTGGATATCACTCAGAAAATACTCTGTCGCTTTCGGAAGAGCCAGAATCGCTCTGAGGTTGATGATTTCGGTCCTTACTGCTTTTCTGTTAGGATACTTCTCTGCCAGAAGCTTCAGATACTTAATGTCAGGCATTGTTCACTCCCTTCTGCTTCAATGTAATCATAAGTCGTAATCAGAATTACTGTTAATCGTGTTCAATCTTCATGATATCCGCGCCCAGGCCTTTGAACTTGCCTACGAAGTTTTCATACCCGCGCTCAATATGATAGATCTCACTGATCTCGGTAGTCCCGGAAGCAACCAGACCGGCAAGAACCATCGCAGCGCCTGCTCTGAGATCGGTCGCCCTTACTCTGGCACCTTTGAGTTTCTTTCCGCCCGGAACTTCCGCCTCTGTGTTCTGTATGGATATATCAGCACCCATGCGGTTAAGCTCTACGACATGCATGAATCTGTTCTCGAAAACAGTTTCTCTCACGATGCTCCTGCCCTTGACCGTCGTAAGGAAGGCCATGAATGGTGACTGGATATCTGTCGGGAATCCCGGATATGGCAGGGTCTTGATATCCGTAGCTATCAGATCCTTGTC
>ONHU01000082.1 GCA_900317675.1 uncultured Eubacteriales bacterium | reverse complement strand
CGCACGACCTCAGACTGGCTGACCAGAGACGAAAAGATCGTAGACTGGTACAGAGCACAGCCATGGTGCACTTTCTACTTCACGCCTAACGGATACTATCATATGTTCAGAGGTATGCAGAAGGCACATGATATCAAAAGAATGCACAACCTTCCTGCAGGTCTTCCGATCCTGTTCGCATCAGGCGCAGAAGATCCTGTAGGCAACTGGGGAGAGGGCGTACGGAAGGCATTCATGGTCTACACAGACAATACTGACTGTGAAGTAAGCATCAGATTGTATGATGATGACAGACATGAGATCCTCAACGAGCTCGACAGGGACAAAGTATATGCCGATATGCTTGAGTTCCTCGACTACTGCCTTGAAAAATAAAACCATAAAGAAACTTGCTTAATATGCCGGGAGGCACTGAGGAATGACATATTCAGTAAATATAGCCGTAAGAATAGTGATTGCCATAATACTCGCCGTGATCTTCGGAAGCGGGAGTGTTGTGGCATTCAATCATATTCAGCCAAAATGGTTCGAAGACTATGACGAAAATGACCCGGCCAAGGAGATACCAGGCACTCCCAGGAAGGTGCTTCCGCCTGCGCTTGTGGAGGCAGACAATGCAGGCAGACAGAGACTTCCAAGCACACCCTGGAAGTACGCCTTCACGGGCTATTTCGGGATCTGCGGCGTATATCTTGCTGTCAGAGGAGGAAGCACAGCTTTTGAATTTTCGGTCCTGTGCGTGCTCTTTGTCGTACTTGAGATGGCTGTATCCGATCAGCTCTACAAGGTCGTCCCGGATCAGTTCAGCCTCATGCTCGCTGTCATGTCGATCGCTTTTATCAGCTACAGCGAGAACTGGTGGGAGCCCTTTGCAGGAGCGGGACTTGGGCTTGCGATCTCTCTTGTGATCCTCGGACTGGGGATGCTGCTTTTTCGGACAGGCTCGCTCGGAGGGGCAGATATTAAATTTTTCACCTGTATGGGCCTGATCACGGGAAGGCTTGGGATCGTGATCATATACATCCTCACGACACTGCTCTTCGCTGCTGAGTCAGTAATACTGATCGCTATGGGGAAGAGTACTGTCCGGGACAGCAACGCTATGATGCCGGCGGCATGTGCCGCGGTGACGATATACTTTCTGTTCCTGTGGAACATAGAAGAGATAGTTTTTTCACTGTAGAAAGAAAGGAATGCTGTGGGCAAGAATGTTCTGATCAGAATCGAATATGACGGTACGAATTTCTCCGGCTGGCAGAAACAGCCGTCTGCAAGGACGGTCCAGGGCGAAATAGAACACGTACTTAAGTATATCGCTATGGAAGATGTCCATATCCACGGTACCAGCCGGACGGATGCAGGGGTGCATGCCCTTGGCCAGTGTGCCAGCTTTGAGTGGAATTCAAATATGCCTGTTGAAAAACTCCCTGAGGTAATGAACAGACGCTTTGGCGCAGGAGGGACAGGCAGATCCGGCGCTCCGGGAGATATACGCATACTCTCTGCAGAGGTCATGGATGAGGACTTTCACGCCAGGTATTCGTGCAAAGGCAAAACATACAGATATATCATCGACAAAACAGGTGATATCTTCCGCAGAAAACAGGCCTTTCAGTATCCGGAGGCCTGTGATCTGGACATAGAAGCTATGAAGAAGGCGGCCTCCCATATCGTCGGAACTCACGATTTCAAATGTTTTGAGACTGCGGGAGGGACACCGAGAGAGACCACGGTGAGAACTGTATCGGGACTGGACATCACGGAAAACGATGACAGCATCATGATCGAGATCACCGGAGACGGCTTCCTCTATAACATGGTAAGGATCATCGTCGGGACACTTGTCGAAGTCGGCTCGGGAAAGAAGGACCCGGGAGAGCTTCCGCAGATCATAGAAGGCAGAGACAGAAACAAGGCGGGTTTTACCGCACCGCCGCAGGGACTTTATCTGAAGGAGATATATTTTTAGGAGATCAAAGTGTACAAAGTAAGGATAGATAAGTTTGAAGGACCTTTTGATCTGCTGGTGTATCTGCTCGAAAATGCAAGGATGGACATCTATGATATCAGGGTGTCAGAAATCACAGAGCAGTATATCAGCTATCTTAAGGAGATGGATGAACTGAATATTGAAGTGGATACTGAGTTCATCGTGCTTGCGGCAGTGCTTATCAGACTCAAGTCGCATATGCTGCTTCCGCGCGTCACTGACAGCGGCGAGGTAATGCTCGAGGAGGATCCGAGAGATGAGCTGAAGACGAGGCTCCTTGAATACGTCCGGACCAGAAAGATCGCTGAGATGCTTGGCGAGCGCGAAGAGTACTATATGGCTGTCCACGAGAAACCGGCGGAGGATCTTTCGGTATACACGGACAATCCTGATGAGATACTCCATGTCTCGGATGAGCAGATGGTAAGTGCCTTTATCATGTTCCTGACCCGGAAGAAAAAAGTCGATGAGGTATCGCGCAGATACCAGAAGGTCAGACGGAGAAAGGAGACCATAGAGGCAAGGATCGAGTATATGACTGAAAGGCTCGAGCAGAAGTTCCGTGAAGGAAACGGCAGGGTGAGTTTCACAGAGCTTCTGCCGGAAGCTCCTGACCGAATCGATGTCACACTTTCATTCATGTCCCTGCTGTCCATGATCAGGAACCAGGGATATGACGCGGAGCAGAAAGAAAACTTCGGCGAAATAACGATCAAAAGAAAAGAAACAGCTGTTGCCGGAAAGGAGCAGGCGGATGTATAGCAGAAAAACGATGAAATCAGCCCTTGAGACTATGATGTTCATGTGGGGGGAACCTCTTGAAGTAAGGGATGCGGCCTCTGTACTCGAAGCTGACCGAGGCGAGGTCAGAGAGCTTTTCAGAGAGCTTATGAACGAATATGAACAGGAAGGAAGGGGGATCAGGATCCGGGAAGCGGATGATGCGTTCGGATTCGTTACTCATATAGAAAATGATATTTTCGTCAGGAAACTCTGTACTCCTGTAAGGATCAGGAGACTGTCGCAGGCTGCGCTGGAGGTGCTTGCCATCATCGCGTACCGTCAGCCGGTGACCAGATCAGAGATCGACTCTATCCGCGGTATCAAGAGCGAAAGAGTCATTGACGGACTGATCGACAAGGGACTTATCGAGATCAGCGGCAGGTCGGAAGGTGTCGGAAGACCTCTCATCTACGTGACTACAAGAGAGTTTCTCAAGAAATTCGGTTTTTCGTCGCTTGATGATCTTCCGGAGGTACCTGAGTACGAAGAACTCAGGCGTCAGCCGGAGGAGGATGCAGGATACGGACAGCTGAGGATAGATTTTGAAGGAGACAGTACAGAACAATGAGGATCAATCAATACATAGCAGCGGCAGGGATCACCAGCAGGCGTAAGGCAGATGAGATGATCGAAGAGGGCAGAGTCAGGATCAACGGGGCTGTGCTCATGAGTCAGGGGTATCACGTACAGGAAGGAGATATCGTTGAGGTGGACGGAGTCCGCATCGTGCCCGAACAGAAAAAAGTCTATTACCTTCTCAATAAACCTGCCGGATATGTCACTTCTACAGCAGATAAGGAAGGCCGGCCTGTCGTAACCGAGCTTGTCCCTGACAGTATCAGGGTATTCCCTGTAGGCAGGCTGGATCTTAACACCACCGGTCTGCTTATACTTACCAATGACGGAGACCTGTCTAACAAGCTCATGCATCCGTCACACGGTTTCAACAAGAAGTACCTTGTAAGGGCTGCCGGGATCGTGACGCTCAAGGAAGCTGAAAGGCTCCGCCGGGGCATTGATATAGGCGGCTTTGTGACTTCTCCGGCAGATGTGGATCTTATAAGGCACGACCGCAATTCCACTGTTGTTGAGATAACGATCCACGAAGGCAAAAATCGCCAGGTCCGCCGCATGTTCAAGGCGATCGGGCATCCTGTGCTGGAACTTTCGAGGATCGAGCTCGGCAATCTGACGATAGGAAGGCTTGCTCAGGGACAGTGCCGCAAGCTGAGTCCTGCCGAGGTTGAGTATCTTAAAAGGATATAGAAATGGGACTGAGTGTAGTAGAAGGAAGACTTTCGGACAGATATAACCATTTTGAAGAATATGATTTCATGTCATGCCAGGCTACCGAGACCAGACTGATGGGAGTGGTCGCGCTCAAGGTTACCTGGAGAGGCAGGGAAAAAACACGTGCAAGATACTATCAGGTGATACATCTCGACTATTCAGAGTATGGCATAGATGAGTATCTGGAGTTTGAGTGCATTCCGGGGACTGAGAGCTACAAAGACAACAAAGAAAACATGAACTATCACTGGGAGCATTTTACCGGTGTCATGGGAGGACAGGTAGTCAATATCCCTCCGTCAGTCATGCTGAGACTCATTGAATCCGCAGTCCCGCTGGCAGGCAAGGATGTAGACCGCGAATATGATGACATCCAGAATGAAATGTTCAGAGAATACGCTCTTATGCGCCTGGAAATGATGATGGACCGGCTTGCGGATGACTGTGTGACTTCCAGACTGAGCGAACCCGAGGCAGCCATGCGGGCGGTCTGCGAAAAGAGACTGGGAACCTGTGCTGTAATCAATTACTTCATAATGAGGATGGTTGACCGGGACTTCGAAGCGGCTTCTCTGCTTTCGACGCTGAGTATGGAGGAACTCCGCAGCTGCGAGCTGTCTGAGAAAGGCATACAGACCCTTGTCAGGAGCAGCATAAGCAAGAGTGATCCGGTGACAGATCCTCCTGCGGACGGAAGTTCGCATCCATACAGGTGCAGGATCACAACTCTGGGCCGCAATGGTTATTATCATGCGACCTTCGTGATATACCTTGACGGAGACTACAGGTCAAGGGATTCACAGGTGACACAGATAGATATTGGCTCAGTCCTGAAGCTGTCTGAGTATGAATCCGCTGTTCAGGTCGCGCGCAAAGAGTATCTGACAGTCATACAGTGTCCGGATGATGTCATCAATGGCTTTGACGGAAGGTACATAGCTCCTCTGGCCGGAGTAGATCCCGTGATGGTACCTAACGGCTGGCTTTACACCATTTATAAAAGGGACAACTCCCATGTCAACAAGACAGAGTACAGACTTGGTGATGATGTATATGGCTACGCCCTGCTCGATATTGGCGGCGAACTCGTGCTTATGAGCAATGATATGACAAGTATCAGCATGCTCGATAATGCCGCTATGATGTCTGTCTATGCTCCATATCTGAAAGTGGTCGGAAGGTATCTCATAGAAACACCCGTATTCCATACGCTGTGCCATACACACGGAGCTCTGTTTGAGGACCTTATAGAGCCGGCACACTGATTTTGATTAACAGTTGGTTACTCAAAAAAGGAAAATTGTGTTTGCTCAAAAACATGATTTGTTCTTTTTTCGGACGAAATTTATCAACACGACTCAAACCTCTCAAATTTCAATATTGCGCGGATTTTCCACAAGGTTTTTTGAAATCGTATACATTTTTATCCACTTCGGGATGTGGAAAACTCCAGGTCCTAAAACGTTGAAATTCCAACGTTGAGAGAGGTTTTATCAATATGTCAACAGGATTTATCCACAGATTTTGATTTTCGGATTTCGGCGTTTTTGTTCGATTTTGTGAAACGCTGTCAAAACTCCGTGAAACATGCAGAAAGAGGGCATTTTATGACAACAGAGAGAATTTACAGAAAAGACCGGTATGCATCTGAATGTGTTTCAAAAATTGTCAATGTGAAGGAAGTAAAAGGCTGCGATGCGATCGAGTGTGTCAGTTCGGTGTTCTATCCTGAGGGAGGAGGACAGCCTTCAGATACCGGCACAGTATCATCAGGAGGGAAGGTTTTCGCAGTTACCGCAGCTCATGACGAAGGTCTTGAAGGTCCGGTGTGGCACTATACCGATGCGCCTGCGGGAACTTTTTCGGCAGGAGAGGAAGTCGCTCTTGCGATCGACTGGGATCAGAGATTCATCAATATGCAGCGTCATCTGGGAGAGCATATGCTCAGCGGCGCGTTCAACAATCTGTATGGCGGTGTCAACAAAGGCTTTCACATGGGCGAGGATTATATCACGATCGATATTGATCTCGGCGGAAGGATGCTCACTGCAGAAGAGCTTGATCTTGCCGAGCAGAATGTCAATGCTGCTGTCTGGGCTGACTTGCCGGTCACGGTGAACTGGTTTGATGACTATGAATCGTCCCTGGCTCTTCCTGTCAGAAAGGAAGTGCCGCATGACGGACACGTATCGGTTGTCATGGTCGGGTCGATGCCGGAGCCTTATGACTGTATCGCGTGCTGCGGGACCCATCCGTCGACCACAGGACAGGTGGGACTTGTAAGCATTTATAAATGCGAGCCTAACAAAGGTATGAACCGAGTGTTTTTCGACTGCGGAAGACGGGCTCTCGAGCGCCTGGGAGCAGACTCAAAAGAACTTTCAGCCATTGCCAGAAGATACTCATGCAAGACTGCTGACCTGCCTGCCCGTCTGGACAGTGAAGCGGACAGCATAAGCAGTCTCAAGGGACGTCTGGCATCGCTCGCTTCATATGTAAGTGAAAAAGAAAAAGCCGGGATGCTTGAGGTCTACGGACATACTGAGTACAGACGAGCTTCTGAAACTTGGATTTGCGGTGCTTGGCGAAACCAGCGGTATGCTGCTCCTGCTCATGCAGACTGAAGCAAATACCTGTCTGCTCTTCTCATCCGGTGATGCCAGATGCGGCGCTCTGGTCAAAGAAAACGCTTCCCGGTTCGGCGGAAGAGGCGGCGGCAGAGACGATAATGCCAGAGCCATCTTCAGCGAATCAAAAGACATGAAGAATTTTGCCAACGCGGTCGCTGAAATGGTACAATAACAGAAGCGAAAGTATGCAAGACCGGATTAACAACGGGACCGGAGGAAAACCAATGGAAGACAGAACAGACAAGATAATCGTAACAATAGACAGAGAATTCGGAAGCGGCGGAAGGGAAGTAGGAAAGCGTCTCGCGGAAAGACTGGGAATCAAGTTCTATGACGAAGAACTGATCTCAAGAGCTGCAGCCAGTACCGGCTATCATGAGGAATACATCAAAGAAAACGATGAAAAAGCCCCTGACTATTCGGTATCGTCCTTCTTCACCGGAGTCGATATGTTCCAGTCCTCGCCTTATACCAAGATCCAGGAAGAAGAGTTCAGGATCATCAGAGAGATCGCCTCTGAGGAGAGCTGCGTGATTATGGGTCGCGCGGCAGATTATATCCTGAGCGATGAACGTCACGTAAGCATATTCATTTTTGCTCCGATCGAGGACAGGATCAGGAGAAATCTGGCTCTGGCTCCGATCAGGTTCCCGGATGAGAATCTTGACGAAGCAGGCATGGAGAAAAAGGTCAAACAGACCGATAAGCAGCGCCGCAGATATTACGAGTTCTATACTGATAATAAATGGGGCGGCCGCGACGTATATGATCTGCTGATCAATACCAGCAGGGCAGGTGTTGAAGGCGCAGTCGATATCATAGAAGCATATATCAAAGGCGGAAAAGATAAGAATCTGCTCTCTGATATCGAAAACTTAACCGAATAATAATCATAAATGCACATCTGCTGCAGACATAACAGGCTGCGGCAGATGTGTTTTTTATGTGAAAGATATCTGATATTTAATTACTTATTGATTCTTTTGATTGACAACCGGTTAATTGCGAATATAATAGATACAGCCTTATTAAGAGCGAGGGAGGGAATGGGCCCTTTGATCTCGCGGCAACCTCACCCGGGGGTGAAGGTGCCAATTCCCACGGAGGTTAAGCCAGCCTCCGGCAGATGAGGACGGGGTTATCTCTCTGCGCGCGGCAGAGGGATTTTTTTTAATGGCTGTCACTATACAGGAGATAATATATATGAAAACACTTTTTACATCAGAATCTGTAACTGAAGGACATCCGGATAAACTCTGTGATCAGGTCTCGGATGCGATACTTGACGCTATTCTCGCGCAGGACCCGAAGGCTCACGTCGCATGCGAGTGCGCTGCCAAGACAGGCTTTCTGATGATTTTCGGAGAGGCATCAGGCAATTTTGATGTCGACTATGAAGCTGTAGCGCGCAAGACGATCTGTGAGATCGGCTATGACCGTGATGAAGTATGCTTCAACGGCAATACCTGCGAGATCATGGTCCGCATGGAGGAACAGTCCGCAGATATCGCTATGGGAGTCAATCAGTCATACGAGGCAAAATCAGGGACAGAAAAAGGCGAGGATGCTGTCATCGGTGCCGGAGACCAGGGAATGATGTTCGGCTATGCCTGCAGAGAGACCCCTGAGCTTATGCCTTTATCCCTTCAGCTTGCGCACAGAATGGCAAAGAGGCTTGCGGAGGTCAGAAAGGACGGGACACTTCCTTATCTCGGACCGGACGGCAAGACACAGGTCACAGTCGAATACGAAAACGGCGAGATAAACAGGATAGACGCAGTTGTCGTATCAACGCAGCACAGCGAAGGCGTCAGTCTTGATCAGGTCAGAAAAGACATGAGGGAAAAGGTCGTGGACCCTATCATACCTGCAGGGCTGATCGATGATGATACCAGGATCTATGTCAATCCGACCGGAAGATTCGTTATAGGCGGACCTATGGGAGACTCCGGACTTACAGGAAGAAAGATCATCGTAGATACTTACGGCGGACATTCCGCTCACGGCGGCGGCGCTTTTTCAGGGAAGGATCCGACTAAGGTCGACAGATCTGCCGCATATATGGCTCGCTATATCGCCAAGAATATCGTAGCTGCAGGCATCGCTGACGAGTGTGAGATACAGCTCGCATACGCGATCGGCGTTGCAGAGCCGGTATCCGTCAGAGTCGAGACATTCGGCACAGGACTGTTCGGAAGCGACAGGATCGCAGGACTGATCCGTGAGCATTTTGACATGAGACCGGCTGCTATCATCCGCAAACTCGGTCTGGACAGACCTCAGTACAGACAGCTTGCCGCATACGGACATATGGGCAGGACAGATCTCGACGTGAAGTGGGAAAAGACCGATATGGCTGAAGAACTCAAACGCGCTATAGGAGGCGCCAGCGATAAGTAATATGTCTCATTTCGAAAAAGTATCTTTTGAACAATGGAAAGCAGACTGCGGGGTCAGGGGGCTCCCGGACAAGGACCTCAGAGAATGGTTTGACGCCATCAGACTTCCGGAGCAGGCAACGGCTTCATCCGCGGGGTGTGATTTCTTCATGCCTTTCAATCTCAATTTTGAAGCGGGCAGTACATTCAGGGTCGCTACCGGTATACGCTGGGTAACCGACGGGGAAAAGGACAGGGGAAAAGTCCTGCTCGTTTTTCCGAGAAGCGGACTTGGATTCAGGTACGGGATCAGACTGTCCAATACGGTTGGGGTCATCGACGCAGACTACTGCGATGCTGACAATGAGGGACATATCATAGTGAGCCTGGAGAATCCTTCAGACAAGAGCGTCCTACTTG
>ONHU01000081.1 GCA_900317675.1 uncultured Eubacteriales bacterium | reverse complement strand
CAATGCGATACATTCCGCTGCAGGCCTTGAACTGAGGTGGACCTGTTTCAGGATCATGGAAAAACAGGGACATAACGAGCCCACAGGGAGAGCGAAGATAACGCCGGGTTTCTGCCTGCCTGCAAAATACGTGATCCATACGGTCGGTCCGATCGTCTTCGGAGGGCTGGACGACGAACACAGGCAGCATCTCAGATCCTGCTACGAGTCATGTCTCAGACTGGCAGAGGAGAACCGTCTGAGAAGTATTGCTTTCTGCTGCATTTCTACAGGAGAATTCATGTTCCCTGCGGGTGAAGCTGCAGCGATTGCAACGGATACGGTCAGGTCATATCTGAACCGGCAGTCAGACAGATACAGTGAGATCGGATCCTACATAGACGGGACTGAGCCTTACAGGGGGATAGAGAAAGTAATATTCAACGTTTTCAAAGACAGCGACAGAAAGCTGTATGAGGAACTGCTTGGGTAATCGGTCATCTTTCGCATAAAGCCACTGAGCCTGAACAGTGATGAGAGAGCAACAATGGTATGAATAAAATACAGGATAAAGATGCTCTGTGGATCCGTCATCAGAAGCTGTACAGACTCCTGACAGGCGTACTGGACGGGTATATCTGCAGAAAATTCAATTATACATATGAGGATTTTGATCCGGGCGCGATTGAGGGACCGCTGATCATCATTCCGAATCATGCATGCGCATGGGATCCGCTTCTGATCGGGGCCGCCATGAAAAAAAGACAGATGTATTTTGTCGCGAGCGAACATCTGCTCAGAAAGAAGATCGCCGGTCAGCAGGACATTCCATATGCCTTTTCGCAGAAGGCGAACAGTCATGGAATGGGATCAGCCGGCCGGTATTTCCCGCAACCGGTAAGATGGTAAGGCAGAGCGGCGCTACCCTTATCACATATCGCCTGGAGGGAGCTTTTCTGAGCCTGCCAAGATGGGCAAGGGGCGTCAGACGCGGCAGGGTGTACGGTCATCCGGTCGGTATATATCCGCCTGAAGAGCTTAAGAAGATGAAACCCGAAGAGATCAACGCCCTGATAGACCGGGATATCTGTTTTGATATCCGCGAGTGGCAGGCGCAGCAGCCCGGAGGGCCGGTGCAATTCAGACTTAAGGGCAGTAAAAGAGGACTGGCGGAAAAACTTGAAAAAGCAGTCTTCAGCTGTCCTGCGTGCGGGAGGATCGGTACGCTTGTCTCTTCCGGAGATGAGATAGGCTGCGAGTGCGGCTTCAGGGTCAGATTTACTGATACAGGAAGCTTCGATCCTCCTGAGCCTGTGGGCAGTATAGTTGAATGGGAGGAACTTGACAGGCAGAATGTTGCTTCGCTGACAGAAAAGGCTTACGGAAAAACAGAAAACACTACTCTGTTTTCTGACAGTGCGGCAACTCTCACAGGGATCATTGGCGGACATTCGGAGAAACCTCTTGATGAAGGCAGGCTTTCAGTTGAGTTCGAGAGAGGGATCCCGCTGTTAAGAGTCGGAGAACACAGTTTTCCGCTCAGAGAGATCAGAGATATGGCGCAGGTGCTGAGCAATATCCTGCTTCTCTATGACGGAGAGCAGTACTGCCAGATCTATTCGGAGGAAGCCAACCTCAGAAAATACTACTACGCATGGGAGATAATCAATAAATAATGGATTATTCAGCAGCTAACACTCAATTGTGGAATGTTATTATTCAGCTTGGATATATAGCGGGAATGCTTCTTCTCGCCAATTTTCTGAGACAGAGTTCACGCACTGTCAGAAACAGCATGATGCCGGTCGCTGTACTCGGAGGATTCCTCCTCCTTGCGCTAAAATACACCGGACTGATCCATCTTGATCAGGAATTCATGGAGATCCTGACCTATCACGGCATCGCGCTGGGATTCATAGCAATGAGTCTTCGTGTTCCGAAGAAACGCGATAAAGGATCTGAAAGCAAGATCGGTTTCAGATCAGGGGCGGTCATCGTCAGCACATATATGATCCAGGGCGTGACCGGTCTTATCATAACGATCGGGCTTGCGTACACCTTTATGCCTGACATGTTCAAAGCAGCCGGACTCCTGCTTCCTATGGGATATGGCCAGGGACCGGGACAGGCTAATAATATCGGAACGACTTACCAGACGCTGGGATTCGAAGGCGGCCACAGTTTCGGACTTGCTATTGCTGCTGCCGGATATCTTGTCGCTTGCCTTGTCGGAGTCATTATCCTTAACGTGCTGAGAAAAAGCGGAAGGATCAGTCTTAAGGCAGCAGACACACATGAAGAATATGATGCCGAGTTCTTCAGCGGGAAGGATGAGATCCCTGTCTCGGAGTCAGTAGACAAGATGAGTGTGCAGCTTGCCATGATCATCCTTGTGTACTTCGCAACATTTCTGGTGACACACGGTCTTACATCCGGCATTGCCGCTCTTGATCAGGGACTGGCCGGTACAGTGAACACACTGCTCTGGGGCTTCAATTTTATCATCGGATCTGCTCTGGCAATTCTTCTCAGGGTCATACTTGAACGCCTGAAAAATAACGGGAAGATCAAAAGGCAGTATCAGAACAATTATCTTCTTAACCGCCTTTCGGGCGCATTCTTTGATGTTATGATCGTTGCCGGGATAGCAAGCATCAATGTGGAAGATATCAGAGGCCTTGTAGTCCCGTTCCTGCTGCTTACTGTAATCGGAGCTGCTGTGACATGGCTCCACCTTAAGACGGTATGCAAGGCAGTCTACCCGGACTATTACTACGAAGGTCTCATATCAATGTTCGGAATGCTTACCGGAACGATCAGCTCCGGCGTACTTCTCCTCAGAGAGATCGATCCGGCGCTGGAAACACCCGCAGCCAACAATCTGATCACAGGAAGCAGCTTCGGGATCCTTCTCGGAGCACCGGTACTCGTACTTGTCGGACTGGCTCCCAAGAGCCCGGCAATGTGTTTTGTCACTCTGGGACTGGCGGTATTGTATCTGCTTATACTGGATGTCATCATCTTCAAAGTAGGACGCGGACACAGCGAACAGGATAATCTATAAGTTAAAACATAAACGGAGGTAAAGGAACTATGAAAAAGATGAGTGAAATGGGGTTTGAAACAAGATGCGTTCACGGATCATACAAGGCAGAAAGCGCTCAGCCGCAGAATCTGCCTATCATCCAGAGCACGACATACAGATATTACAATGCTCATGATGTTGCTGCTCTGTTCGATCTTGACAGTCCGAATCATATGTACGCAAGACTCGGAAGTCCTACAGTAGACGCTCTGGAACAGAAGATGGCCCTGCTTGAGTGCGGAACGGCCGGAATGGCGGCATCATCAGGTCAGTCGGCTAACCTGATATCTATCCTGAACATTTGTCAGGCCGGAGATCATGTTCTCAGCGGCACTAACATCTACGGCGGGACCCACAACCTCTTCGATGTCACTCTTCGCAAACTCGGCATAGAAGTGGATTTCTTTGATCAGGACCTGCCTCTTGAAGATATCGTTGCTCTGGCAAAACCTAATACCAAGGCTCTTTTCGGGGAGACTCTCGGAAACCCTGCTCTGAGCGTACTGGATCTTGAGAAATTTGCCAAAGCTGCGGCGGAGATGAAGGTTCCTTTCATAGTAGACAATACTCTTGCGACTCCTGCTCTGGTAAGACCTATCGAGCACGGAGCCAACATCGTCACTCACTCGACTACTAAGTTCGCTGATGGTCACGGTACAAGTATCGGAGGCTGTGTCATTGAGGGCGGTAATTTTGACTGGACTGTCAAAAATGAAGACGGAAGCCTCAAATATCCGAGCATGGCTGCTCCGGATGAGAGCTATCATGGCCTGAATTTCTATGAAAAGTTCGGAGACGCCGCTTTCTGTACACGTCTCAAAGCAGTTCTCATAAGAGATCTCGGGTGCACTATGTCTCCTATGAATGCATATCTGACACATCAGGGTCTTCAGACTCTTGACGTAAGGATGGAACGCCATGTGAAAAATGCAGAGGCTGTAGCGGAATTCCTTTCCGGACATCCAATGGTAGACTGGATCATTTATCCGGGACTCAAAGGCGACAGGTATTATGATCTGGCGCAGAAATATATGCCTAAGGGAGCCGGAGCTGTAATGAGTTTTGGTGTAAAGGGCGGCAGAGAAGCAGGAGAAAAATTCCTCGAGAATCTTGAACTTTGCAGCATCGTAGTCCATGTCGGCGATATCCACACCAGCGTGCTGCATCCTGCAAGCACTACACACAGGCAGCTTTCCGAAGAGGATCAGCTTGCGGCGGGAATTGATCCCGGCCTGATCCGTCTGTCAGTAGGACTGGAAAATGCTGAGGATATAATCGAAGATCTCAGACAGGCACTAGACAAGGTGCAGTAGAGGCTCGATCTGCAGGCACTCATTGAAATCATGAGATATATGCCTTATAATTAATACGTTGAGCACCGGGGAAAAAGATCCCCGCTCATATAATCATTATTTATGACTGAAACTGAGAGAGATCAAAAATGTTTGATAAGCTGATTGAAAAGGTCAAAGCAGAACCTAAGAAAATCGTATTCACTGAGGGTACTGATGCGCGTATCCAGGAAGCAGCAGCAAGACTTCTCGCAGAAGGTCTTATGAGTGTAGTCCTCGTAGGCAATGTTGATGAGGTGAAAGCTGCAGCAGAAGCTAAAGGTTTCAATATTGACGGAGCGGAGATCGTCGATCCTGAGACTTATGAAGGCATGGATGAGATGGTAGAAAAGATGGTAGAGCTCCGTAAGGGTAAGATGACTGCCGATGAGTGCAAGGCAGCTCTTCTCAAGGGCAACTACTTCGGAACCATGCTCGTCAAGATGGGAATGGCAGACTGCCTCCTCGGAGGAGCTACATATTCCACCGCTGACACGATCCGTCCTGCACTGCAGCTCGTCAAGACTAAGCCGGGTGCTCATCTTGTAAGCTCCTGCTTCATCCTTAACAGAGACTGCGGAGACGAGAACCTCCGTACGATCGCTATGGGAGACTGCGCAGTCAACCTCGACTACACTGACAGTGTAGACAAGGAAGGCAATGTTACTTTCACAGGAGCACAGAAGCTTGCTGAAGTAGCTGTTGAGATTGAAAAATGCGCAAGAGTATTCGGAATCGACCCTAAAGTCGCCGTACTGAGCTTCTCTACAAAGGGTTCCGGCAAGGGCGGCACAGTAGCTCTGTCAGCAGAGGCTACCAAAATCGCAAAAGAGCTCAATCCTGAGATGAAGATCGACGGCGAGATGCAGTTCGACGCTGCTGTTTCTCCTACAGTAGGACAGCTCAAATTCCCTGGATCCGAGGTAGCAGGATATGCGAACACATTCGTATTCCCACTCATCGAGGCAGGTAATATCGGCTACAAGATCGCTCAGAGACTCGGCGGATATGCTGCATACGGCCCGATCCTTCTCGGACTGAATGCGCCTATCAATGACCTTTCCCGCGGATGCGACGCAGAAGAGGTATACAAGATGTCAATCATCACAGCAGCTCTTTAGAAAGGGAAAAGATATTTGAAAAAAAACGTCTTGATCAAAGAGGTTGTGACTAAGGCGGAGAGGAAGACCTTTGTGGACTTCCCCAACCGCCTTTATCATAATGAAAAAAACTTCGTTCCCGCTTTTTTCGGGGATGACATGGCTGACTGGGACCGGGACAAAAATCCTGCGTTTGAATATTGCGAAGCGAGAGCGTTCCTTGCGTATCAGGGCGGCGAAGTCGTAGGACGCATAGGAGCGATCCTCAGTCACAAAGCCAATGAGACCTGGGGAACCAGCAGAATGCGGTTTTCACAGGTGGATTTCATAGATGACAGGGATGTATCCCGCGCGCTGTTTGAGACTGTAGAGAACTGGGCGAGAGAAAAGGGGATGAAAGAAGTCCACGGCCCGCTCGGTTTCTGCGATCTCGATCGCGAGGGCATGCTGGTGGAAGGCTTTGAAAAGCGCAGTATGTTCATCACTTACTATAATCACCCTTACTATATCGATCACCTGACCGATCTGGGTTATGTCAAGGATACAGACTGGATCGAGCATCTGATCCCTATAGGCGACGCGGGTGAAGATGATATGATTTACAGACGCCTTAAAAGGATCTCCGACAAGGTGCTGCGGAGTACCGGCTATCACAAAGTGACCGTCAAAAGGCGCAGAGATGTCAAGCCATACGTGCGCAAGGCATTTGGGCTGATCAACACTGCCTACGCGCCGCTCTACGGCGTGGTCGAGCTGAATGAAAGACAGATAGACAAATACGTCAACAAGTTCCTTCCGCTGATCAATCCGGATTACTGCTGCCTTATCGTCGATGACAATGATGATCTTATGGGGTTTGGCGTAGGAGCGCCTTCAATGGCAGAAGCCATGAAGAGATGCAGGGGCAGGCTCTTCCCGACAGGATGGGCAGGAGTGCTCAGATCGCTTATGAAGAATGATACTCTCGATCTGTTCCTGATAGCAGTCAGACCTGAACTGCAGAAAACAGGACTGAACGGAGTTGTCATGGAACATCTCTACAATGGATGTGCCCGCAATGGTATTATCCAGGCGGAAACAGGTCCTCAGCTTGAGACGAATACCAAAGTTCATCATCAGTGGAAGATGTTCAACATAGAGCCGCATAAAAGACGGAGATGCTTTATTAAACAGTTATAACTACGAACCGGTCTCAGCCGGACAGCAGCTGAGACCGGTTTCGGGCTTTTACAGGAGCTAAAAGAACTGATCCTGTCGGAGGGATCAGAGGATTTTTGAAATGGAATTAATGAAATTTGATATAAACGGCGACTATATTGTCAGAGGAACTGCGGCCAATGAGACAGTCAGGGCATTTGCGGTCAGATCCACAGAGATGACAGCAGTCGCCAGAGAACGCCATCACACTTTTCCCGTGATCACCGCAGCACTGGGAAGGCTTCTTTCAGCAGGAGCGATGATGGGAGCTATGATGAAGGGTGAAAAAGACAAGCTCACTCTTCTTATGAAGGGCGACGGGCCTGCAGGACAGATCACTGTCACTGCGGACAGCCACGGCAATGTAAAAGGATTTGCGGACAATCCGTCCGTAACGGTTCCTGATAAATATCCGGGAAAGATGGATGTCGGAGCTGCTGTAGGCAGGGGTACACTGACGGTCATCATGGATCTCGGGCTCAAAGAACCATACAACGGACAGGTCGAGATACAGACCGGAGAGATCGGGGATGATCTGGCGTATTACTTCACAGTAAGCGAGCAGACCCCGTCAGCTGTCGGCCTTGGCGTAATGGTAGACACAGACACCAGCGTCAGACATTCCGGAGGATTCATCATACAGGTCATGCCTGATGCGTCAGAAGAGACGATCGAAGCGCTGGAGAAGAGGGTCAGTTCATCTGAACCGGTGACAGCGATGATGGAAAAGGGCATGAGTCCGGAGGCGATCCTTGAGCATTTCCTCGGGGACATGGGACTTGTGATCAGCGAGAAACACCCGGTGCGTTTTCACTGCGACTGCTCAAAAGAAAAAGTCGCGGGAGTTCTTTCGACTATACAGAAGAGTGATCTTCAGGACATCATAGACGATGGCGAGGAGATCGAGGTAAAATGCCATTTTTGTAATACCGCATATAATTTCAGTATAGAAGAGCTGAGAGATATGATATAATTATTAGAATTGTTTTGTTAGTTTTTCCCTGCGCGGGACCGGGGATGTCTGGAACAGAGTTAAAAATATGCTTCCATTTGAAATAGCTTTGATAATACTTGTATCTGCGCCCGTTGTGATCTTTGCAGTATTCCTGTGGTATCAGCTGGAAGAATATGTAAGGCACAGAAATCTCAGGTCTGGGCAGCGTACTCCGAAGAAAACCAGGAGGAGACGCAAATGAAAGGACTGTTCATTACGCTTGAAGGCGGAGACGGTGCAGGCAAGTCGACACAGATAAGGAATATTGAGAGGTTCTTCCGGAGGAAGGGCCTTGTTGTCGTTCATACAAGAGAACCGGGAGGGACTCCGATCAGCGAGAAACTCAGAAATATCCTTCTCGACAATGAGAATTCAGAGATGGATCCGGTCACAGAGATGATGATATATGCCGCATCCAGAGCACAGAATGTCAGAGAAAAGATTCTCCCTGCGATCGAGAGAGGTGATATTGTCATCTGCGACAGATTTGTTGATTCGTCAGTAGCATACCAGGCTTACGGCAGACAGCTCGGAGACATGGTTGAAGAGGTCAACAGACATGCCACAGGCGGACTGGTTCCTGACATCACATTCTGGATGGATATAGATCCTGAAGCCGGCAAGGCAAGGGCGGCGAAAGCAGGAGATCTTGACAGGCTCGAGCTTGAAAAGATGGACTTCCATTACAGGGTCTATGAAGGATACAGACGGATCGCGGAGAAGGATCCGGACAGAGTGAAGAGGATAGACGCAGCGGATACGGTTGATAATATCCGCGATCATATATATGAATGCCTCGAGGAACTATGCAGGTCAAAGGGGATCTGAGAGTATATGCAGAGCATAAAAGAACTGATAAGCAGCATTACAGACGGATCGAGAGCAGCCCATGCTTTCGTGATAGAAGGACAGAACGGCGAAGCCAGAAGCGAGTTTCTGAGCAGTCTTGCAGCAGGTCTTCTGTGCTCGCATCCTGATCCTGCAGCACGTCCCTGCGGAAGATGCCCGGCATGCCGTCAGGTTGCGGCAGGGACCAGCCCTGACGTGATCCGCATGACCAAAAGCATCTCTTCCGGCAGATCAGGGAGAGAGACCTACAAGACAGAAGATGCGGCTGCTTTTATTGAGAGACTCAGTATGGGCGCATACGGAAGGCATCTCATAGGCATTATCGATGATGCAGACCTCCTGAGTGAGACAATACAGAACAAGCTGCTCAAGACACTTGAGGAGCCGTCCTCCGGAACCATCATACTGCTCGCTGCTTCCAACAGAGACAATCTTCTCAGTACAGTCCGCTCCAGATGCGCCGAGGTACGGCTTGCCCGTTCCTCTCAGGATCATGACGGGCAGGAAACAGATCCGGAGAATTTTGAGGAGCTGATCAATATGATCATGAGAGAGGACACACTTTTCTGTGACTACCGCTCTATGCTCGACAAAACCGTAAAGTCAAGGGAGGACGCCATGTCTTTTCTCGGAGGACTGGAAAGCATATGCAGGGATCATATGCTCAGATCAGATGCCGGTGACTCTCTGAAGTACGCATCTGTAATAGAAATGATAAATACATCACGGATGGATATCCGGCGTGATATGAATCATACAAAAGCATTAAAGAGGCTGTTTCTTGAAATAAGATGACGGCCGGGAAGGAATTACATACATGGTTGAGATAGTCGGTGTCGGTTTCATGAAGGCCGGCAAAACATATTATTTCGATCCCGCAGGAGCGCAGTTCGACCTCGGGGACAATGTAATCGTAGAGACTGCCAGAGGTCTTGAACTGGGACATATACTGATTGCCAATAAGTACGTCGATGAAGCAGAGTTGGTTGCTCCGCTGAAACCTGTCACTCGCAAGGCTACACCGGACGATATGAACAGGTACAGAGAGAATCTGGCAAAGAGAGACGGCGCCATGAAGATCTGCGCGGAAAAGATCGCCAAGCATGGTCTGGAGATGAAGCTTATCGATGTCGAGTATATGATGGACGGCTCCAAGATCGTATTCTATTTCTCTGCTGACGGCAGAGTGGATTTCAGAGAGCTTGCCAAGGATCTTGCGGGATATTTCCATAACAGGATAGAACTGAGGCAGATCGGTGTACGCGACGAAGCCAAGATGCTCGGAGGCATAGGAATCTGCGGAAGACCGCTTTGCTGCAGCAAATGGCTGCATGATTTCCAGCCGGTATCTATCAAAATGGCGAAACAGCAGAACCTTTCACTCAATCCTACCAAGATATCGGGAACTTGCGGAAGGCTCATGTGCTGCCTCAATTTTGAAGATGCTACATACAAAGAACTCCGGAAAGGAATGCCTAGAGACAATGAGAGAGTCGACACTCCTGACGGCCTTGCCAAGGTCATCAACGTCGATTATTTCAATGGGAAAATCAATACCAGAGGCATCGAAATAGATCCTGACACCGGGGAGGAGATTTTTGCGCAGGAGATCAGGTCATACACAAAAGACCAGATCAGGCGCCGCAAGCAGAAAGGCAAAAAGGGAAGCCAGCCTTCAGAGCCTGAGACGGATGATTTCAGCGATGATGCTGATATCCGCGAGCTGGAGGAGCTCATGCGCGATTTCTGATGTGCAGAACAGACAGGACCGGATTCGGTGATATAAAGGTCATACAGAGAAATGATTTCGGCTATGGAGTGGATGCTGTCCTGCTGGCGGCCTTCGCGGCAGGAGAGACCGGGGCAGCCGCTGCGTATCCGTCATCAAAAGATGAAGACGGCAGAAGCTTTGTCAGAGCTGCGGATCTTGGCACAGACTGCGGTATTGTCGCGTTTATATATGCTCATAAAGTAGCAGGATCAAAGGTGCTGGGAGTTGAAAAAAGAGAGGAAGCGGCAGACAGGGCACGCAGGGCAGTCGACCTCAACGGAATGGAAGACCGGATCAGCATCATTACTTCTGACGTAGCAGATATCGCAGACGGAGATTCCTTCGAAGAGGCAGGCACATTCGATGCAGTACTGTCTAATCCGCCGTATTTCAGAAAGGATGCTGCGATCCCGAGCACTTCAGCTGACAGATATACGGCAAGGCATGAAACAACTGCCGGAATCGGGGAATTTGCCAAGGCTGCTTCGCTGATGCTGAAAAGAGGCGGACGTTTCTATCTGGTCCACAGGCCGGAGCGTCTTACAGACATCTTCGTTTCACTCAGAGCGGCAGGGCTCGAGCCAAAAGAACTGCAGCTTGTTTCTCCAAGAGAAGGGGAAGCTGCCAATATAGCCCTGATAAGCGCTGTGAAAGGCGGCGGACCGGGACTGAAGATGCTTTGCGGACTTGCGGTGCATACGGCGGACAACGGCTATACACAGGAAATCCTCAGAATATATGAGAGACAGTGAAATTGTTCAACATATCCGGTTCATCTTATATTATAATAGATAATAACTATATTTTGCTTTTGCTGAACAGACGGAAAGCAGATCTGAAAAGGAGAAGATTCAAATGATTACATTAAGTATCAAGGATGTGCTGATCGGTATTCTTCTGATTGCACTCATAGTGCTGGTCGTATTCCTGATCGTACTGATATCCAAC
>ONHU01000084.1 GCA_900317675.1 uncultured Eubacteriales bacterium | reverse complement strand
TACGATCACAGAGCTGATAAGGACGACCTGTAAAAAATGGAGGGAATCAGTCAACGACAATCCGCAGGAAGTACCATATGTCATCGTTAACTTCCATACAGTGAATCAGGATGAGGACAGGAGTCTGTATGTCTATAGACAGGATGATCAGTACTATGTTGAGCAGCCATACAGAGGAAGATGGACTACCACTGAAGAATTGTTCGATTTGATCAATAGTTACGCTGAGAAAAACGCAGACCACTATAGTACCAAAGATATTACGGCGGACAATGTTACAGAGATCGAAGGTATCCTGAAGAGTGCGGGTCTCTCCAATTCAGATGTATTCGAAGAATGGGTGACAGATACATCGAACATCAATGAAAACACCGGAGAGAGCGGCTTTTCAGACGCGGACTGCCGTATGACTGTCATGCTACTTGCAGGCGATTCCATCAGCTATGACAGTGTAAATGATAAGTACGATGGCGACTATCTGATGTTTGACATAGACGCGATCGACAACAAGGAGGAGTACAGCATGCTCCGTGATAAGGAGAAACTCTTTACTACAATGTTCGGGGAGACTCCTTATTCAGGTGGCGGGTTTGCTGATGCGCTGCCTGACAACTGGAAGAAACATGGCATAGTTTTCAACAACGAAAAGTGTTCGATTATCAGCATCGTCTTTAAGACTTACGATAAGGATGAAGCATATGTAGGTCATACCGGTATCCTGATCGACTGTCAGGATATAGCTGACGCAGATACGAAGTATGTATTCATAGAAAAACTGGCTTTTGGAGATCCGTTCAAGGTGACAAAGCTCAATGATAAAGCAGATCTTATAGAGATGCTTTCAGAACGCTCAGATTACACAGTGGAAGAAGGCGAACCGGCACCTGCAGTTTATGAGAATGATAAACAGATCGGTGAGCTGAAAAGATAGGCGGCAGACAGTAACTATGAAGAGAAAACTGATCATAATAATCATCATAATACTACTTGTTATACTGGCGTTATTTATCGTTTGGCTGCCAACGTTTCTTATGACAGGAAACAGGCAAACTATAGAAGAAGCTTTTGCATGGCAGACGGATCACTATGATACTTCTTTCTATGAAGAACTTAAGAAGACTGATTACACTATGGAGACGAGCGACGGATATGTGATCCATGCAGAGCTGCTTGAGAATCCGGAGCCAACTGATGATTATGTCATCATCTCGCACGGCTACACGGATAACCGCATGGGCGCTCTGAAATACGTGCCGATGTATCTGAAACTCGGATTCAACTGCATAATATATGATCTCAGAGGTCATGGCGAAAACGAGGCGACATTCACAACATATGGCATCAGAGAGGGAGAGGATCTTGACTGTCTGATCAGGGATACGCGTGAAAGATACCCGAAACTCAAGGTGCTGGGTTTGCACGGAGAGTCACTTGGCGCAGCTACAACGATCACTTGTCTGAAGTACAAACCGGAAGTGGATTTCGCGGTCGCGGACTGCGGTTTCTCAGATATTGAAAGTGTGCTGAAAAACGGCTCGCCGGATATCTTAATAGACCTCGCAGATATCGGCAGCAGGATACGATACCATTACGCCATCAAGGACATGCGCCCGATAGACTCGCTTGATGAAAACACGATCCCGATCCTTTTCATACATGGTGCTGATGATGATCTGATCCTGCCAAAGAACTCTGAAGACATGTCAAATAGAACAAAGGGGATCAGCAAGTTATGTATCATCCCGGGAGCAGGGCACGCGATGTCGATTCTGACAGAGCCGGAAATGTATGCAGACACGGTGAAAACCTTTTTATCAGAACTTAGCAACTAGTTGTTGGAGGAGCGGAACATGGCAAAGTATATAACTACTGTACCCGGCAGTCTGGAACAGCTGAGGAAATATATATATCATAACGGACCTAATCTCGGCGCGACTTTATCTCTTGAAGAAGAGATATCCGGAACCGCAGATGGCGTTAAGTACTTGATAGGCACATATGAAAGATATGCTGTTCTGGGAGAAAACAGGGTGAGCCTCAATATAGTTCTTCTTGAGATCAGCGAAGGTGTCAGGGTCATTGCTACCTCATCCGGCGGCAGTCAGGCGATGTTCCTGAAGATCAATCACTGGAGTGAAGACAACTTCCTGAATGATTTTGTAAGCATTATTGAGACTTATATGAAAAAGGCAGGTAAGTGATAATGTGGAAAAGACTGATAAAATGGATCAAGTCATGCTTTGCGGGAGACGCTGCTGTCAGCAGCAAAAGCAAAGCTGAATTAGATATTAAGATGGCAGATCATAAGGCAAAGAACCGTGTCTGGAGAGGACCGCTGAATGGATAGAGATAACGAAAAGGTGCTCTACAACGTCCTGTTCCCGATCTGGTTGCTGGTATTCTTTCCGTCATACCTGTGGCTGATACTGATCCCGGCGAATTATATGATCGACAGGATCGTGCTGAGATGGAGCCTTGGTGATATGCCTGATAAGGGCATGTTTTGCAGAAAGAATACATGGAAGATATGCCTTGCGGGGTTCCTGGGAGATTTTGTCGGAGCAATCGCACTGTTTTTCATTTCGGAGCTATTGCTCGGATTCGGCGATGATGGCGCAACATTTATTGAAAAGGCAGGCGATGGGATCATGTTCGATCCTTTCACAAATGTACTGTCTTTTCTGATCATAGCTGCCGGTATCGCGCTTTCTGCTGTCTGCATCTACAAGCTGGACAAAAGAATTCTTGGAAAGACTGAGCTGGAACCGGAGCAGGCTAAACGTGCGGCACTCAGGCTGACGCTCTTCACAGCTCCATATCTGTACCTGATACCAAGCCGCTGGTTTTACTGAAAAGGTGACTTTGGAATGGAAAAGAGCAAACCTGCATTGAGAATATCGATCATGATAATGGCACTTATGGTGCTATTTCCGGTGAATGCTTTCGCAGACTCATCATGGGTATGGATATCCGAGAAAAGACCCTTTGATATACTGCCGTGGGTCGCAATGGGAACGATCCTGATAGAATGGCTGAGCATCTGGCTCATACCCAGGACCGGTCATGCATTCAAAGTATTAGGGATAGTTATGGTGGCAAATGCAGCATCATTTCTTCTTCCGTATGCGTTTCTGGAGGCAGATCTTTCCTGGTATGGGACGTTCGAACACATTCTTGATTCCGGTCCGCATTATATTGTAAGCGGAGTGTTTCTGCTGCTTACATTGCTTGTAGAGATGCCGATTGTTTACAATGTGCTGAAAAGCAAAGTGCAGGATAAGAAGAAGCTGCAGCTGACGATCATAATATCGAACATGATAACAACAGCAGGCGTTGCTATAATCGAAAGATTAATAACGGAAGGCTATTGGTAAAAGAGAGCAGAAAGGGCGGCATGATGTCTGATTCAGGACTATTCAGTTTTATATTACTCATCATTATGGCAGTGATACTGGTACTGCTGATAGTATTTATCAGAACCTTCAGCAAGTACTACAAAGCCAAAACATCCCTAGAGAAGGACGCTATCAACAAAGGCTTCCTGGCATATATGGTAACCAACAGTGCCATCATAGGATGGCTCGTATACAACAGAACAAATCCGAAAAACAGATATAAATAACGAGGAATCTAAATGCTGATAATTGATTTTGTGCTATGCACTGCTTCACTTGGAGCTGCTGCGCTCTCATTCTGGACAAAACGACCGCTATATACAGTGGCAATAAGTTATGTGTGTTTTGCGCTGAGTCCGATCATGGACTTGCTTGATATACTCGCCCGCGCGGGCAAAGATGATACGGCTGGCATTCTGGACATATATCCTACATTCTTCAAAGGATATATAGTGCTGCTGACAATCATTACGGTTATAAACGTACTAGGTATTAGAAATAGAGAGAAGGTGGAGGTATAACTATGCAATGCCCATATTGTGGTAAAGAAATGGAATTAGGCTTAGTTCAAAGCCCTCATGAGATAGCCTGGTTAAAAGGTGATACAAAACACGCCTTCGCTATAGCAGCCGCACATAAAGATGCGATTGTATTATCTCCGCTTAACATTAAAAACATGATTACGGGATGTGCTGTAAGGGCGTTTTTATGCAGGTCATGCAAAAAGGTGATAATTGATTACTCAGACGAATCATGATAGACGCATTAGAATTCATTTCCGATAAGATAGGAATCATTATGGGTGTCATACTTGGCATCATTGTTATTATCGCGCTTATAAGAACGCTGTTAAAAGCTTCTAAAGGAGAATCCATAAGCGTGCCTACGGTTGGCGTTATGAATGACCTTCCGAGCAGTGTAACAGGCATCAATAAGTACAATGACATGGCAGAAAGAAGCAATGAGAGAGCAGGAAAGAAGACAGAGTAAAATAATTGCGATAACAGCAACATTTATATGCGCACTGCTTCTGTGTTCATGCGGCTCTGATCCCGGCAGCAGTGATTCTTACCATGCTGAAGGCATTGAGAACTATAACAAGGATGTTATAATCGAAAAGTATGCCGGCGATCTGGACAGCGATCTTTCCGTTTTTCCTGATGAGATCCTTACAGATAAGACCGAATATTCAGCAGATTTCAAGCCGAACCTCTTTGATACTGACGGAAGAATGATTCTTGCATGTGCTTATGGAGACGAACAGTTTTCTGATGAGATAGGCAGACTAAAGGCGCTTTCCAAGACTATCGAATATGATGAGGAGCAATATACGAACAATGTCCTTTACGATGAGGAGTCCTATAACTATCCCGCATATATCACGATAGACGGGTTCGGCAACACTTATGAATATGCACTTATCGATCAGAGCAACAACAGAGTAGTGTATATCTATCTGGCGTATCCTGATGACAATGTACTGAAAGAATACAGCGAGTATGTAAAGAAAGATATGTCAGTATACAAGGAAGAGAGCACTTGGGATGCGTTCTCAATGTACAATCACTCATTCGACGGCGGAGAATCATGGGTCGAGTTTAATAACGAAGTTACAATGATCGCGACCGGCGATGGAACTGAAGATGAATAATATGAAAACGATAGAAACCGGCGGAATAACATATATAGAACTGATACCTTACGGAACAGATGAATGGTATTACGGGATCAGCTACGAGCACGGAGATCTGTATGAGGCAGAGGAAGTGTTCAAAGAGGGGCAGGATGTCGAGGGCAGGAATCTCTGCCTGATCCATTATCCTGACGGTGAAATATACAGACCAGTGCCGAAGCAGCCGGGTATCTATCCTGCTGAACCGGTCTACCATGATGGCAGCATCTATATCCTGAGTGTGGATTTTCTGAAGAGTCTGATACAGATACTTCGGTTTGATTGCAACAGTCATGAGATCGATATAATTGAAGAACTGCCGCTCAGCTGCGTCAAGAACTGCTATAATCTGCATCTGGATACAGCGCCGCTCACCCTCACAAGACAGTGCGTAGGCACAAATGAATTCGAGATCATCTGGCCAGAGAAGACACAGTTTGAGATGGGTGACCATGACAGCTTCTATCTGAGAGACGGTGATAAATTGTATTTCAGCAGATGGTATGAAGAAGGCGATGATGCAGATTACAGATACTGGGAAGAGACTGTAGTCCGCGATCTTACAGGAGAGATCATCGAAGTATATCCGGGTGATGTCAGAAAAATGCCTAACGGAGAAATGTGGCATCTGAAGTAGAGGAGTCTGGCATGGCAGATGGGAAATGGGTTATGACAGAAGCGGATTCGAAGAGAGTGGATCTCACTTTCAGCGGCTCCGGCAGGCCGGATATGAGAGGATTACCGAATTACGGGCAGCACAGGCCGGTCGATGATCGAGATGGAAAGGCTGAAGCAAAGTGCGCTTTCTGCGGCTCTGATGATCTGCAGTCTGGCTTCGGTGGATGCGGAGAGGGGTTCGGATATCGCTCATTCAAGTGCAGATCATGCGGCGGCACGACAGACTTTGTGTATAAGGATAACATAGGCAAATATTTCAGATAGATTCAGAATACGATGTGTTACATACAGGCGCAGCCAATACCGGTTGCGTCTTTTTTGTATGCTTACAAACCGAAAGAAGGGAGGACAAAGCGTATGACTCAGGAAGAAAATGAGAGGCAGAACATGATCAGGGTGGTCGTCTGCAGGCCGGGTGAGCGTGCTGAGGTGACCGAGATCGAGGATAATCTGCGGTCGATGCAGACAGTAGTCGGAGGTCTGATTCAGGAATATTTTCCATTCCATTCGGAAGATGATCCAAGGTATGACGACCTGGCACTGATCGTAAATGACGAAGGAAAGCTGATGAGGTTGCCGCCGAGCAGGGCGATATTTGATGAAGACGGACGCGTGCAGGACGCAATTGCAGGTCCGTTTTTTATATGCTACGCACCTGTTGAAAGCGAGACTTTTTTGTCGTTGCCTGACGATCTTGCAGAAGAAATGAGGCGGAAATTTGATAAGCCGGAGATGTTTTACCGCACAGATGACGGCATCCAGGTTGTCAGATATATGCCGGAAAAAGATGGCAGAGAACAGGAACGGTAAGACCGGCTGTTGTGGACAAAATGGGCGACACAGGGGGAGAAGGGTCGTCGCATCGAAATAACAAGCACTGCC
>ONHU01000079.1 GCA_900317675.1 uncultured Eubacteriales bacterium | reverse complement strand
CTTTTTATTAAGAAGAGAATCACACCGGTCATGTGGTGCTGCGCAGCCGCCTCAGCGATAGGTCTGTATCTCCTCTGCATTCCGGCGAGCGGATTCGGAGCAGTCAATACAGGTGACATCATCATCTTCGTGTGCGCGGTCTGCTTCGCGATCCACATCCTCATCATTGACTACTTTTCTCCAAAAGTCGATGGCGTTAAGCTGTCATGCATCCAGTTTTTCGTTGCCGGCATCGTCTCGCTTATCATTTCGCCTTTTGCAGACCCTGCCATGGGATTTGCTCTGCCATCTGCAG
This sequence comes from uncultured Eubacteriales bacterium, assembly GCA_900317675.1. Lineage (GTDB taxonomy): Bacteria > Bacillota > Clostridia > Peptostreptococcales > Anaerovoracaceae > Crickella. The sequence goes on along the minus strand of ONHU01000079.1, from coordinate 7,208 downwards.
GTGACATCTTCGCATCCCGGTCCAGCATATTGTATGCGGGCATCATGTCCTGCAGCGTTGCTTACACACTGCAGGTGCTTGGACAGAGAGAAACAGAACCTGCGATTGCGTCTATGATACTCTGTCTTGAATCCGTCTTCGCCCTTGCTGCAGGCATGGTTTTGCTTGGAGAAGCCATGTCATTCAGAGAGATCGCCGGCTGTGTGATCATGTTTGCCGCGGTCTTTGCAGCGAATCTGCCTGAGGACACCCTCAGATTTTCAAGATCTTCCTGATGCCGCAGCAGGTCCCGCGTTAAAGCGTATCCAGTTCCGGAAGAACACGCTGAAAGCCTTTATTGAGTATCAGCTGTCCGCTGCTCATCAATGGATCCGATACCGGTCCCTCGTTGAGTGCGGCACTGCTTGGGAGCTTGATCCTGAGGATCTCTGCTATCCGGTTAAACAGCCAGACCAGCAGAGTCCTGATTTGCTTGAAGCGTTTCTCTTTTCTCGGGCCGGTCCCTCCGTAATCCGTGACACCGCCAAGACTCTTGACATTGCTGATAACCTGGGATTTGGTCTGGTATATCGTATAACCTTCGGTAAGTGCATGCCTGGCTATATAGTATGAGAGCTGTTTCGTATCATAATTGGTTAAGCGGTTGAATCCGCACCTGCTGAAATTAAGGATCGCTTCCCCGTCTCTGTTCAGTATCGTTACTGTATCCTTTTTCACGGTTATGGAATACGTATCTCTGACAGAGATCGCCGACAAAATGACTTTCACCAGATCGTTATCAAACCGTTTATCTATAAACTCCTCTTCCTCCTTGCATGGGGTCCAGTTATATCTCTCTGCAGAAATATCTTTTGCTCTTCCCCAGTTTCTCATCGCGCAGCAGAAAAGAACAAAGGCGGCTATGACAAACAATATGTCAATAATAAGAATCATCTTGTCCAGATAGATGCTGTTATCATTGTCATTCACGGACACAAACGGCATTACCAGCATGAGTGTTGCAAGCCCGATCACTACTTGACGCTTCGACCGTGCATCTCTTTTGGCATGTTCTTCTGAAAGCAGCTTATCCTGGGCTTTATAATATCTTTCCCAGTCTACGACCCCTTCCTTATCAGTAAAATCGGCAAGATCGATCCGCATTCTGACAGCCTTGCCCGGATGCTTTCTGAATTCACGCCTTATCTCCCTATTCATTTTTCTTTTGTGAGACTTACCGTGTCTTTTCATTATATCAGCCATTCTTACCGACTCCTTTTATGACCCCGTCACAGGCGCCTGTCCGCCGACTTCCTGGTGCTCCGTTCCGAGCAAGTCCTCATAGAACTGTTTTGCTTATCTGCGATCTTCAGGTTTTACCCAGACGTGCCATTCCGGTGCCTTTGGCATCGGCTCTTTCTTGATTACAGCCTTGATGACTCTTCTGTGTGTGTACAGGCAGCAGCATGTAAGTGCACAAACTGTGCAGGCAATGATTTTCCCTTTCATTTTGTCCTCCTTGAATTAATTAAATGTTTTTCTGAATATCCATAATATGCTCTTTGCATATGTACAGATTATTTCCGATCATGAGAAAATGCCGTACAGGGTAAAAACTATGATCCCCGTGAGGATGAGCGCATACAGACACAGAAACAGCTTTGGTATACGCTTTTCGCTGTCTGTAAATGACACATACTTCTTGTTATTGAGCTTATCGGACATTATCCGCCACTCTGCATCATACAGCATGACAGGCAGCTGCTCTTCAAGCAGCTTGATGACCTTCATTTTGGCGGCATTAAGCGTCCCGTATGCTTCAAGTATGTTGATCCATGAAATATCGAGAATGATCCCTGCAACACACATGAAAGCAGCAACTATCATCTTGACTGAATCATCAAAGACTCCAAAGGCCACACCCAGCAGACCTGTCAGCGCACTGTTTACACTGATATAAAAAGAATTGACCGACTGTCTCCTGGCGACCAGATCTTCTGATGTTTTCTGGAACATTTTGTATTGATCTACAAGCTCTCCCTTCCTCTGCGATCTGTTTTCGGAAGGGAGTTCAGCATATGTCGATGAAAAGATCGGATAGTAACCGTTCACATAATCATCGATCCTCTGTTTGATCTCTTCGAGAGTCATGACAGGCGCGACCAGACGTTTCTGCTTTGTGAAACGGTCAGTGATCATGAGATAGTCGGGGATCTCATAATTGCCGGGATTATACAGCATCACAAGCTTGTTATATTTCACCGCCCGCTCGACTTCCCAGCCCATGGTATCTTTCTTTGATGGCTTGCAGGCATCCTCTCCTATGACGACGATGACGGCGTGCGACATTTTTATCTTATTCATCGCGTCTTTCTTCCACGATGATTCCACGCCCGACTCAAGTGTGAGGATATTACAGTTGGTGTAAGCGCCGGGACTATCTGCGTCTGTGCCTCGCAGATATGGCTCTATGACATCCTTAACCATGTCATAATCCCTGCCCGAATGTATCATGAAAACATTGATCATAAAAACCTCCCGCTGTCCTGATCCGCAGCTCCGGACTCAACTAAATGATCTCATACTGAAGGAACTCGCTTTTGAGCTTAGTTCCCTCGCTGACTCCCTCAGGCAGAAGCGCCCTGGCTATAAAAACCGGCTCTTCGCTTGTGTCTGTATCTGTCCTGCTGAGCCATGCATAATCACCGTCTATGCGCGTCACGATATAGTATTTCGTTTCCATACGATACTCCTTTTTCCTGTGAGGCTGTTAACAAGTCCCTGTCAGTCTTCATCGCGGATGACAAGGCGCGGCACTTCTTCCAGTTTTATGAAGTCACGGCTCGTCAGATACCCTTCAAGAACATTCCCCGATTCACCGGCAAGCTGCACCGGCTGCCCGTTCTGTTCTGCCTCTTCGGCCGTGATACCCAGAGAATCTTCGATGCAGCAGTAGTAATATCTCTCTATCGCGATCATAAAGACATCATCGTCCTGTACGTCCCGGTCATTCATTCTGAGCTGCAGGATGCTGTGGGCGCTGCAGTCATATTCACAGAAAAAGCCCTTTGAGAACTGGAAGTTATTGCAGTGTGCAAGTCCGGAGAGCGCTTCATCGCGCATCAGATGTGCTGCCGCCGTCCTGAGCTGTTTTCCGGTAAGATGAAAACCGAGTATGGGATCCTTGAACGGAAACACTTCGAGGAAATCCTGGAATGTAACGATAGGACCGAGTGTTTCCCTGCGTATACTGCCGGAACCAATAAGTGCCAGGTCGACACCAAGCTGCTCTTTTATTCCGTCTGCCAGTATATCGCCCAGGTCTGTCTCCCTGTAGCGGCAAGGATGAGTATATGTGCACGGGAAGCGAGTCAGTATACGCCCGTACTTGAGATCCGTCTCTTGCTGGTATCTGCTGATGACCTCTTCGAGAGCCTCATCGCGAGGACAGCGTTCCTCAGTGACAGGGATCGATTCCCAGGTATAGGAGTCTATGCGGTTATGGAATTCGTCAAACAGGATGTCGAATCTCCCGATCTGCGAGGTGCCTACCGAAGCCTGAACGATAGGGATCCCTTCCACGACATAAGGCTCATACAGGTATGTATGACTGTGTCCGCCGATGATGAGATCAACGATATGGTCCGGCGCCAGCTCGGCAGCTAATTCCTTATCCTTTTCAAACCCGATATGTGTCAGCAGAATAGTGAGATCGATATCAGATGTCCTGTATGCATCGATGACCTTGCGTATCTCGTCCGCCGCATCCCGAACATCGATCAGATTTCCGATCAGTTCCTCCTGCTTTGTTGCCATGAGAACTTCTTCAGTGAGAACTCCTATGAATAATATCTTTATTCCGTCGATTTCGATGATGTGATACGGACTGAAGAGACGTGTACCATTGACGTTCAGATACATATTGGCATTGATGATCGGGAAATTAGCGCATTTTTCTATAAAAAGCAGATGCGCCAGTCCGTAGTCGACCTCGTGATTGCCGATCGTCGCGACATCAGGTGTCAGAAGGTTCATTATCTCAATAGTCGAGAGACCCTTGTACTCGCTGTCAATGATAGAGCCGCGAAGCATATCACCTGCGATTGCATAGATGACATTTTTCTCTTCATTCCTGACTTTATTGATATATCCTGAGAGCATGGAAACTCCGCCGACCAGTTCGGAATCGATCTCCTCAGCCAGAAAATCTCCATGCAGATCATTAGAATGCAGGATAGTCAGTTTTTTCAGATGTCTCTGCTGCAGTGCTTTCAGATTGAGCTCTTTCAGATATCTCAGGTTCTGTTTCTGCAAAGATCGGATCTCACGCAGACGTTCGATAACTTCCCGATCCATTTTTCTCTCCTTTACGTTTATCTTACCCGTCCTATGATTGTTCTCAATAGCCGAATATTCTCTCCGCTCTCTTCATATTATCGCGGATGCTTACCTCGAAAGGACAGCGCGTCTCGCACATCCCGCACTGGAGGCATTCTCCTGCATGGTGGGAAAGCGCCTTGTAATGTCCTCGCTCTGTATCGGGCACTCTGAACTCTGCCGATCCCTCCCTGATACCGTTGGATTCGTTATGTGCAACGACCAGATTGAGGAATTTGGTCACATCCGCAATGTTGATCTCGGCCGGACACGGATGGCAGTGAGTGCAGTACATGCAGTGGCCGCTCCAGCTGACCCTCGGGAAAGAGGCAAAAGCTTCTGCGTAGTCACGTTCTTCCGGTGTCGCGTCGCAGTAAGCGATGCTCTGGGCAAGCTGCTCTTCGTTCCTTGCACCGGAGCATACCGTCGCCACAGCCGGTCTCGAAAGAGCGTAGCTTATGCACTGAGGAACTGTAAGCGCAGCGCCTGCAGGCGACAGCTCTTCATTAAGAATGTCACCGCCTGCAAAAGCCTTCATAACAGTGATCCCCACGCCTCTGCTCTCACAAAGCTCATACAGTCTCTGCCTGTCAGGATCCATATTTCTGAATCCGCCTTCATATACTTCGTCCGCCCACAGATCATCTACATTCTCTGTGCCCGGAAGCATATCGTAGACATAGTTCACACTGAACATCAGCACCTCGATATCCCCTTCTTCGATAGCTTTCATTGCCACCTTAGGATTGTGCGAGGATAGTCCGATATGATGTATCCTGCCTTCGGCCTTGAGCTCCCGTGCGTAGTCCACTATCCCGTTGTCTTTTATGGCCTGCCAGTCACTGTCAGCATCGCAGTAGTGGATCATTCCGACATCTATATAGTCTGTCCCCAGGCGTCTGAGAGAATCCTCAAAGGCTTCCTTGACATCATCAAGATCACGGCTTCTCTCATACTGCCCGTTCTTCCATACAGATGAGATGTGAGACTGTATGATAAATTTCTCGCGTCTGCCCTTGAGAGCTTCTCCAAGAGCTGATCTGGCCGCAGGATCCGGCGAAAAGAGGTCGAAATAGTTGATCCCTGCCTCCTCTGCCATATCAAGAAACTTCATAGCGTTGCTGTTGTCTTCTACGAACGCTTCGCAGCCGAGTGCTATGACACTCGTTTCAAGTCCGGTATTTCCGAGTTTTCTGTATTCCATTTGTTTTCCTTCTATTCCGGCTGCCCGAGTCCTTTGTACAGGATCAGGCCTCCTTTATTTGCATAGCCGGTATCCCACAGTCTGCGCAGATCCAGCCATTGATAGCTGCTGTAAGTCACCGCTTTGACCATAAGTGTGTCATCGCGTTCTTCATAGCCGTTGATCAGAAACCAGTGCCAGACATAGTCCTTCAAAGCCCTGTTCCTGTGATTGAGGATCAGCATCGGAACGGGATATCCGTCGTCTGTCTGCTTCCTGACAGCCCTTTCAGCCTCTTCATAGGAAGAATTTCCTTCCAGAAGATCCATACTGATGCATGTTACACCTCTGTCCCGGAGATATTTTGAGTATCCGTCAGCATATATATCCAGCCTGTCTATTCCCGACATCCTCGGCCAGAGATATTTCTCCATCATATGAGCGAATTCGACATAGTCATCTTTTGAAAGCGAAGACAAGTCGAATGGGTAAATGTTCTCCACTCCCCTGTGCATGGCAAAATACAGGCTGCTGTCACACGCAGTCTCAGCACCGCAGCCGCCGATCCGCATCATGAATGTACGAAACCAGTCCTGATTGCCGCCATATGATCTTCCTATGCAGAAATGCTCAAGTTCATGTTTCATTAATGTATTGCTTCAGAAAGCTCTATATGCATTATCTTGGTTTTGTTTTCCCTTGTCAATGGCCGGCATTCACGCCGGCTCTTACGCTATATTGTACAGTAAGTATGTCCAATTTGCTGATAAAATAGTATAATTGGAAAGGTTACAGATATCGTTATCATCCGGATACGTACAAGGTGACCGGAGTAAACATATTCGAAAGGAGAAAAGAACATAATGAAATATGAGATCAAAAGTCAGCCTTTCACAGTACTGACTCTGCATATGGACAAGGGAGAAAGCATCAAGTGCCAGAGCGGCGCAATGGCATGGATGACACCGGGTATACAGATGGAGACCAAGACAGGCGGACTTGGCGGCATGTTCAAAAAAGCCATCGTAGGCGAGTCTCTGGCGGCTCAATCACTATACTGCAGCTCAGGCAGGTGAACTGACACTCGCAAAGCACAGCCCGGGAGATATACTGGTCTTCAACATCAGTGAAACTCCTATCATCGCTCAGAAATCATCATTCCTCGCTTCGACACAGGGAGTCAACATGGACATATATCTGCAGAGAAGAGCTTCCACAGGCTTCTTTGGCGGAGAAGGTTTCCTGATGCAGAAATACAGCGGAAGCGGATACGCATGGCTTGAGATCGATGGCGCCGTCCAGGAGAGAACCCTTGCAGCCGGCGAGAAACTTGTCATCGACAGCGGATTTGTCGCAGCCATGGAGGCAACCTGCACCATGGAGATCCAGACAGTCAAGGGACTGACCAACGTGGTTCTCGGCGGTGAGGGTCTGTTCAACACAGTAGTCTCAGGTCCGGGAAAGGTATGGCTCCAGACAATGCCGATCAATGCTCTGGCTATGAACCTGTACAACTATATGCCTCACAGCAGCAACTGATCAGGGACGCTGCAGTTTTGAGCAAAACCAAAGCCTCCGGAATATCCGGAGGCTGTCTGCTTCTGTGATGATTCACAATTATATCAAGGTTGTTATTTTGTGAAGCCCTGTCTCAGGATTTCACTGTTCT
>ONHU01000058.1 GCA_900317675.1 uncultured Eubacteriales bacterium | reverse complement strand
CAGCTGCAGAGGCGCTTCAGTAAATCATAAGAAGTTTTCTTCATAATTGCCACCTTAATATACGGCTGGGAGCGGCGCCTGACTGGCACATGGCGCCGCAGCCTCCCTGGCCGCAAGGACGGCAGAAGGCTGCGTGGATGACCGGGCAGCCGGAAAGCAGATCAATCTGAAAAGGGTGAAAAATATGAGCGTAAAAGGGAACTTAATTGTCGGACAATCGGGGGGACCGACAGCAGTTATCAATTCAAGTCTTGCAGGCGTCATTGAGGCCGCAAGAGATGCAGGCGTAAAGAAAATATACGGTATGCACTGCGGAATAGAGGGTCTTCTCAGAGAGGACATCGTGGACCTGAATGAGCACATCAAGGACTCGCAGGATCTGGCGCTTCTGAGAAGGACGCCATCTGCATTCCTCGGATCATGCAGATATAAACTCCCTGAGATAGAGGGAAATGAAGCAGTCTATGAGAAACTTTTCTCGATTCTGGAGAAATACAACATCCAGTATCTCCTGTATAACGGCGGGAACGATTCCATGGACACGGTCAAGATGCTCTCGGACTATGCAGAGATTCACAATAAGCCTCAGAAATTCATGGGGATCCCGAAAACCATCGATAACGATCTGCCTATGACAGACCACTGTCCGGGATTCGGATCAGCAGCTAAGTATATCGCTGCATCGATGAAGGAGATCATCAGAGATAATGCCTGCTACGGAAAAGCAAGGACCAACATCTGTGTCGTCGAGATCATGGGCAGACACGCAGGATGGCTGACAGCAGCTGCGATCCTTTCAAAGGGACCTGACTGCTGCGGACCTGATCTGATCTATCTGCCGGAGACGGTATTCGATCCGGACGATTTCATGAAGAGGGTCAGAAACCTTGCGAAGACCAAAAGCTCGATCGTAATAGCAGTATCAGAGGGCGTAAAGCTTGCTGACGGAAGGTTTGTCTGTGAACTGGAAGGGGGTTCCGGCAAACTTGACGCATTCGGACACAAGCAGCTCTCCGGCGTAGGCGCGTATCTCGCAGCCCGGATCACTGCAGAAACAGAGTTCAAGGCGCGTTCAATAGAGTTTTCAACTCTTCAGAGGTGCGCGGCACATCTTACATCGCTTACTGACGCTGACGAGGCATATGGCGCAGGTTATCTTGCAGCACAGAAGGCCTTTGAAGGCAGCACAGGAAAGATGGTGACCATCCAGGTCAAATCAAGAAGACCGTATATCGTCGATTATGGCCAGTTCGATATCCACGAGATCGCGAATGTTGAGCGTAAAGTGCCTCAGAAATGGATCATCAACGACGGTACATATGTAAGCGATGAATTTATCAGTTACGCAAGACCTCTGATCATCGGCGAACTCCAGCCTCATTTTGCAGGAGGCGTTCCGGTACATATCACACTGGACTGATCGGTACCGGTCACAATGTAACAGGAAAAAGACAGCAAAAGAAGAGAGGACGTAAATGTCAGCGACACCATCATATCTCACCAGTTTAAAAAAAGAATCAGTTGTTCAAAGTGTCATCAACCGTCTTACAGAAGGAATGAAAAGAGGCGAGTTAAAACCGGGGGACAAGATCCCTACTGAGCCTGAACTGGCAGAGTCTCTTGGAGTAGCAAGAAGCAGCGTCAGAGAAGCGATCAAGATCCTTACATACCTCGGGGTGCTTGAGAGCAAAAGGCATGAGGGAACTTTCGTCTGTAACGGATTTGAGGAAAGCATGATAGACCCTATGGTCTACGGGATCATCCTCAATCAGGATTCCTTCGAAAACCTGATGGAACTCAGAGAGATGACAGAGGCAGGCATGATGAGACTCGCCATCAAGAACCATGATGAAGCCGAGCTGGCCGAGCTGGAGAACCGTCTCAATGATATGGCTGAGATTATCGGCGGTACTGATGAGGAATCGATCCGGGAGTTTTTTGAGGCGGATGACAGATTCCATGACATGATCGCGGTTATGGGAAAGAATCCTATGGCAGACAAGATCAACAGAGTCGTCAGGACGCTCACATATGCAGTCCGGTACGAAACTGTTTCATCTATGATCACAAGAGGTAAAGGTCAGGAGCTCTATGAAGCACACCGGGTCCTGCTGGAAGCTATCAAACAGGGCGATGAAGAGGTACTCAGCAACAAAGTCAGAGAAAGTTACTTCGAAGCTGAACTCATGGAAAGGAGGTGTTGATTTCTACAAGTACTAAAACCCTGAAAAGATATAAAAAGACTATGCATATTCAAAAGGTTTAATAGACTTGAAAAAGTCAACGAATGGAGGAAAAAATGAAGAAGAAATTAATTGCTCTTATGATGGTAGCAATTCTTGCACTGTCTCTTGCTGCCTGTGGCGGCGGATCCTCTGACAGCGCAGAGGGCGGCGACTCCAACGCATTCGCAGGAGGCCAGACCTTCAGTATCAAGATCGGACACAGTGATACTACCGGAAACCTTATCCATGCCTCCCTTGAGAACTTCAAGGCATATGTTGAGGAACAGTCCGGCGGCGCTGTAACAGTAGACATCTATGCAGCTGAGCAGCTTGGTTCAAATGCAGAGATGGCAGAAATGATCGAGATGGGATCACTCGACGCCATGATGATGCCTCAGGGTCAGGAAGCAACACTTGCACCTAAGATCAACGCACTGGGACTCCCGTTCCTGTTCTCAGACTATGAGTCCGTTTATAAGGTTCTCGACAGCGAGATCGGCGATGAGCTTGTAGAAGATCTTGCTAACCACAACATGATCCAGCTTGCTTACTGGGAAAATGGTCTGCGTCAGACAACCAACTCCAAGAAAGCTATCAACGGACCGGATGACTTCAAGGGACTCAAGATCCGTACACCTGAAGATGCTATGACAATCGCTATCTTCACAGCACTCGGCGCTTCCCCATCCCCGCTCGCATTCTCAGAGCTGTACCTTGCTCTGCAGCAGGGCACATTCGACGGACAGGAAAACCCGATCGCAAACATCCATGCTAACAACTTCCAGGATGTTCAGAAGTATCTTGCTATGACTAACCACAAGTATGAGTGCAAGAACATGATCTTCTCACTGACTTCATGGAACAAATATCCTGAAGATGTTCAGAACCTCCTGCTTGAGGCAGCTAAGAAGTTCGGTGATGAGCACCGCCAGGCTATCGTAGACAGTGAAGAAACACAGCTCAAGGAGCTCGAAGATGCAGGAATGGAAGTAACATATCCTGATATCGAGGCTCTCAAAGCAGCAACTGCATCTGTATATGATGACTTCTATGCACAGAATGACTGGGCTGAGGATCTCGTAGCACGCATCCAGGCTAAGGCAGCTGAATAAAAAATCTTTAACCGGAATAGTTATTCGCATATAAAAGTATAATCGTCCTTACTTAACACGAGGGCGCTGCAAACGCCCTCGTGTTTCGGATTAAAAGAGAGGATTCAGAACTTATGAAAAAATTTGACAAACTTTGCGAGGTAATCAACAACATCGCGTCTGCAGTCACAGTAGCGATGATGGTGTTCCTGATCCTGCTGATTACCTGGTCTGTTTTCAGCCGATTTGTTCTGAACGATCCTGTCGCATGGCAGTACGAGGTAACACTTATCTGTCTGTCATGGATCGTCTTTATAGGAATGTCAATGACTTTCCATAATGATGAGCATATGAGACTGACATTTGTCGCAAATAAGATGAAGCCAAAGACACGTGCGATCTGGCTGACAGCTATGGATATGCTGTGCTTTGTTTTCCTCATTATCGCAGGATATCTGTCGATCTCTATCGTCCAGAACTCAATGCAGACGCTGTATCAGACGATCCCTGTATCGCGTGGCTTCTTCTATATGCCATTCCCGATAGGCGCGCTTCTGTCATGTTTACAGATAGTAAATGTCGGCTATAAGAGGATCAAAGCAGCAGAAGACGGGGCTGTAGATACTGCTTCTTCCGCAGCGCAGGAAGGAGGTATTCAATAATGATGATTAAAATGGTAATCCTTGTAATGGGTATATTCCTGGTCCTCATGATCATGGGTGTTCCTATCGGATTTTCACTCGCTATCTCTGCGCTGGCCACAACAATGATAACCGGCGCGTTTGAACCAACCGCTATCGTACACAGAATGATAGGTAACGCTTCGTCGTATACGCTGCTCGCCATTCCGTTCTTCATACTGGCGGCCAAGCTGATGAATACCGGAGGTATAACACGACGAATATTCCGGGCCTGCTCTGCTCTGATCGGATGGATCCCGGGCGGACTCGGACATGCAAACGTACTTGCTTCTATCGTATTCTCCGGAATGAGCGGATCAGCTGTAGCTGATGCCGGCGGACTCGGACAGATCGAGGTTGACGCCATGATCGATGAAGGCTTCGACCCGGACTTCTCCGCAGCAGTAACATGCGCCAGCGCTACGATCGGACCTATCATCCCGCCGTCGATCCCGATGGTAGTATACGGTATGATGACAGAAGTACCTGTAGGTATCCTCTTCGTAGCCGGTATCGTACCTGGACTGCTTCTCGCTCTGGCGACAAGCCTTCTGGTATTCTTCATCGCCAAGAAGAGAAAATACCCTACACACAAGTTTAACGGTAAGGAACTGCTGATTGCTACTAAGGAAGCGTTCCTTTCACTGATGACACCTGTTATCATCATCGGCGGTATCTGGACAGGTATCTTCTCACCTACAGAAGCAGCCTGCATCGCTGTAGTATATGCATTCTTCCTGTCTGTCATCCTCTACAAGGGCATGACACTCAAGGAGATCTATGAGGCTCTGAAGCAGTCCGTAGCTGACGGCGCAGGAATCCTGAACATCATCTGCGGAGCAGCAGCTTTCTCATGGCTCGTCACAATGATGGGCATGACAGACGCTCTTGCACATGCGCTGACAAGCCTTACTACTAATAAATTCGTTATGCTGTTCATCCTGAACATCGCATTCCTGGTTATCGGAATGTTCATGGAGGCTCTGGCTGTAATGACGATCACAGTTCCGTTCCTGATCCCTCTGATGGGCTCGTTCGGAATCGATCCGGTACACCTTGGTGTCGTACTGGTACTGAACCTGATGATCGGACTCTGCACACCTCCTGTAGGAACAAGCTTGTTCATCTGTGCTAAGACGGCTAAGATCAGAATCGAGGAAATGTACAGGGCAGTACTGCCGTTCCTGGTACCGCTGCTCGTCGTACTCTTCATGATCACATACATCCCTGGCATAGTAACATGGCTTCCGGGACTTAGCGGCTAGACATTCGCAATACAACTTAAACTGCCGGCAGAGGTAAGACTTCCGGCAGTTTTGCGTTTTACGAGGCCCGCGGACGAGAAGCTGCTCGAAATAAAAAGATCACGTTAGTATATAGTTTGACAACTATTCGTCAAATTGGTATGCTTGACTATAAGTTATGTCATACATATGAAAATTATATTTAAGGAAAAATGACATGGGACAGAAGCCATCATACCTTAAGAGTCTTAAGAAAGAATCCGTCGTACAGAGCGTGATCAACTGCCTTACAGACGCGATTCGCTCGGAAGACCTAAAACCGGGAGACAAGATCCCGCCTGAACCGGAACTTGCAGAGTCTCTGGGAGTTGCCAGAAGCAGCGTCAGAGAGGCAATCAAGATCCTTACCTATCTTGGTGTGCTTGAAAGCAAGCGTTCCGAGGGCACATTTGTATGCAGCGGATACAAAGAGAGCATGATAGACCCTATGGTGTATGGGATCATCCTCAATCAGGACTCCTTCGATAACCTCATGGAATTGCGTGAGATGACAGAAGCGGGGATGATGAGACTTGCGATAGAGCATCATGATGAAAGCGAACTGGAGGAACTGGAGGACATTCTCGGAGAAATGGAGAGAGCTCTCAATCTGAAAGAAAACAGAGTCGATACATTTTTTCAGGCAGATAACCGGTTTCATGACAAGATAGCTGAAATGGGCAAGAACCCTATGGCTGATAAAATCAACAGAGTCGTCAGATCGCTTACACATGCTGTAAGATACCAGACGGTTTCAGCAATGATTCTCGGAGGCATGTCAGACAAGCTGCTGGATGCACATGTCCAGCTTTATGAGGCAATAAAAAGCGGGGATCTTGAAAACCTCAGCAGCAAGGTCAGGAAAAGCTATTTTGAAGATGACCTGGGTTAGCAGTTATACTTTAAGGAGAGTTATTTATGAAAATTGCACTTGGCTGCGACCACGCAGCATTTGAGCTCAAAGAGGCCGTCAAGGCCAAAATGGAAAGTGAAGGACATACAGTAATAGATGTCGGAACTGACTCAAATGAATCAGTCGACTATCCGAAGTTCGGACATGCTGTAGGTAGAACGGTTGCTTCCGGCGAGGCAGAAAGAGGCATCGCTCTGTGCGGATCAGGCATCGGCATCAGTATCGCATGCAACAAGGTACCTGGAATCAGAGCTGCGCTTTGCACTTCCGTTGAAATGGCTGAGATGTGCAGAAGACACAACAACGCCAACGTTGTATGTATGGGCGCGAGAATGATCAGCCAGGAGCTTGCTTTCGATATCATCGACACATGGATGAAAACAGAATTCGAAGGCGGAAAGCACCTTCGCAGGATCAACGAGATCGAAGACCTCGATTTCTAGAAAAAGGCGTATAGACCGGCACACGGATCCTCTGAAAGATCCCGGTGCCGGTTTTATCTTGTCTCTGTTTTCAAAGGGCTCCGCCGGGCTTCGGTTGCCTTGTGTTGATTGACATTGGGTCACACAGGTGATATATTTTCAATGTATCGGTTCAAAGGAGTTTTTAATGAATACACGCAGACTTGTTGCAGCAATATATTACTACGACGGCGCTTCGTCACTCGAAGCATAGTTTTGCTGTGGCAGGCAGGAGAATCGATCAAGAACGTTGATTCCGGCTCCGCGGCAAGGCTGCGGAGCGTTTTTATAGGAACCATAGGCGGCTGACATACTGCCGCAGAGTATTATAAGGAAAGGAAGAGTACCGATGAAAAATTTAATTCCTGACAGCGTCAGTGAACACACCAATGTATATGATGTCCTGATGGAGAGAGGACTGATTGAGCAGACAACCAACGGAGAAGCTCTCAGAGAGCTCCTTGGCAAAGAAAAGATCAAGTTCTATATAGGGTTTGACCCGACGGCTGACTGCCTGCATGTCGGACATTTCATTCCGATGATCACAATGATGTATATGCAGAAGTACGGCCATACTCCTGTGTTCCTGCTGGGCGGCGGTACAGGCGAGATCGGCGATCCGTCCGGCCGCAGTGATATGCGTCAGGTAATGACGATCGATACTATCGACTATAACTGCAGACAGTTCAAGAAGCTGTTTGAAAGATTCATCGATTTCGATGATGACTGGAAGTACGAAGGCAACGAAGGCGTATACAAACCAGGTCATCAGAACAGAGAACCTAAGCCTGGCTACGCAGTAAGCGTCAACAACGCTGAGTGGATCAGACCTGCCAAGTTCACAGAGTTTGCAAGAGAGATCGGAAGACACTTCAACGTCAACACAATGCTCAGAGCAGACGCATTCAAGACCAGAATGGACAGAGACGAAGGCCTTTCATTCTTCGAATTCTCATACATGCTGCTTCAGGCTTATGACTTCATGGTAATGGCCAGAGACTTCGATCTGAAGGCTCAGTTCGGTGGAAACGATCAGTGGTCCAATATCATCGCCGGAGTTGATCTGACAAGAAAGACCTGCGGAAAGGAAGTCTTCGGACTTACCGTTTCGCTGCTGACAACAAGCGAAGGCATCAAGATGGGTAAGACAGCAAAGGGAGCTCTGTGGCTCGATGAATCCAAGTGCCCTGTATATGATTTCTTCCAGTACTGGAGAAACGTAGCTGATGCTGACGTTAACAAGTGCCTGAGAATGCTGACATTCCTGCCGATGAGCGAAGTCAACAGACTTTCCGCTCTTGAAGGATCTGCGATCAATGAGGCTAAGGAAGTACTCGCATATGAGGTAACGAAGCTGGTTCATGGCGAAGAGAAGGCTAAGAAGGCCCTCGAAACAAGCCGCGAGATCTTTGCAGGCGGCGGAGTGTCGCAGGATATGCCGTCGATGCAGATGGAAAAAGCAAGATTCGAGGGAGATGGAATGGGTCTGGCAGCTCTCCTCAAAGAGGCAGGACTTGAGCCATCGACTTCAGAGGCTTACAGAACGATCCAGGGCGGCGGCGCAAGGATCAACGGCGAACAGATCACAGACAAGAAGTTCGCTGTAACGCTTGACTGCTTCAAGGATGGGGAACTCATCCTGCAGAAGGGTAAGAAGAAATTCAAGAAGATCGAGCTGGCATAACAGCACAGGACCGGTACAGACACCAAAAAGCGGAGCTTAGTTTAGGCTCCGCTTTTGCTTTATTCTTCGATAATCGCATCATTTACAAGAAGCTCTATCAGGTGATGCAGGTGAGGCCTGAACTCTTCAAGCGGCATAGGCTGCTCATGGGCTATGATATCGTAAGTAAACGCGCGGATCATCCCGAGCAGGTTGAAAAGAAGCAAGTTCAGATCACGAATCTTAACGTTGTCTGCCTCAAGCAATTTCCTGATAGATTCTTCTATTTTGACGGCATCGGAAACATCAGGCTCCGGTCCGACCGAGGAACGAGTTTTTGTCAGAGTTACCCATGAAGCGAATTTCGATACGATACTTACATAGAAAGGATCTTTCGCAACAAAGTCGAAGATATAATCCATGATATAGATGAATTTTCCCGGGACACTGACTTTCTCCGGATTGCAGCCTACATATTCTTCCATGCTGACGCATGCACTCTGAAGGAGGCTGGTTGCCTTGGCGCTGACTAGCGCGTCAAGAATGTCCGACTTATCGGTATAATACAGATAAAAGGTGCCTTTGGCCACACCGGCATTATCAGCTATTTCACGGATGGTTGTCTTTGCAATGCCTTTCGTAGAAAACAGCTCATAAGCGCTGTCCAGCAAGGCAGCTCTTTTTTTGAGTTTATTCTGATATGCTTTCCCCATTATCAATTCCCCTTGCTTCAGATAACGGTGCTGCTATGGTTCGAAAAGAAGCACCATTGGTTAAAAATGTCCCCAGCAAAACATTATCATCACTTTAAAAAAGTGTCAATGGGCACTTTCTTTTATGCTATGATTAGTTCATGAAATACATAGAACTTAAGATAAAAGTAAACAAAGAAGACCTTGAAAAGACAGAAGGCATACTGATAGAGAACGGATTCAGTTCCATGGTGATCGATGACCCTGACGATGCCAGGGACATCATGGATCATCCGGATATCTATAAATATGACTACCTGAACGAAAAGATTGCGGAAGATCTCCAGCGGATGCCGGAGATCACCGTATATTTTGCGGATGACGAGGAAGGCAGAGCCGCGCTCAGTCACGCGGAGGAACTGCTTTCAGAAGCTTCTGCAG
>ONHU01000101.1 GCA_900317675.1 uncultured Eubacteriales bacterium | reverse complement strand
AAGGAGAAAGCTCCATGCATCGTATTCATCGATGAGATAGACGCGATCGGACAGAAAAGGAACAGCGGAAACTTCGGAGGCAATGATGAGAGAGAGCAGACACTCAATCAGCTCCTGACAGAGATGGATGGTTTTGAAGGCAACAGCGGAGTCATCATCCTTGCTGCTACCAACAGACCTGAATCACTGGATCCGGCCCTCACAAGACCCGGCCGTTTTGACCGCAGAGTACCGGTCGAACTCCCTGACCTCAAGGGCAGAGAAGCGATCCTTAAGGTCCATGCAGCCAGGATCAAATATGAAGATGATGTCGATTTCTCAGTTATCGCCCGCATGGCATCAGGCGCGTCCGGCGCGGAGCTTGCCAATATAGTCAACGAAGCAGCTCTGAGAGCAGTCCGTGACGGAAGGAGCGCAGCGAATCAGACAGATTTTGAGGAAAGCATCGAGGTAGTTATTGCGGGATATCAGAAGAAGAATTCGATCCTGACAGATCATGAGAAGAAGATCGTAGCTTATCATGAGATCGGAATGCAGACTCACTCCGCGCCTGTCCAGAAGATCACGATCATCCCGCGCACATCAGGCGCTCTTGGGTATACTCTCCAGGTCGATGAAGGAGAGCATTATCTGATGAGCAAGGAGGAACTCGAAAACAAGATCGCTACACTTACAGGAGGACGCGCTGCAGAGGAGATCGCATTCGGCTCTGTAACGACAGGCGCTTCCAATGATATAGAGCAGGCCACCAGACTCGCGCGCAGCATGATCACACGCTTCGGAATGAGCGATGATTTTGACATGGTCGCTATGGAGACCCTGCAGAATCAGTATCTCGGCGGCGATACTTCACTGACATGCTCTGCCCAGACACAGGCAAAGATAGATGAAAAGGTAGTGGATCTTGTCAGGACACAGCACGAGAAAGCAAAAAAGATCCTGAGCGACAACCGCGCAAAGCTTGATGAACTCGCATCGCATCTGTATGAGAAAGAGACCATCACCGGCGAGGAGTTCATGGATATTCTCGGGAAAACAGCAGATGCTGTACAGAAAACAGCGGGCTAATGGCAGGACTTCAGGACGTTATTGTATTTGACAAGGAATAAAGATGCAGCTTATCTCAACCTATTTTTCATTTATCTACATTGGATTACTTTTATTAACTATCGCATTTTATGTGTGTTCTAAGCAAAAGGCCAGAAGATGGGTTTTGCTGATTTTCAGTTACCTGTTTTTCTATGCTGTCAGCGGCAAGCTGATCATCTATCTGCTTTTATCAACTCTTTCTGTCCATCACTTCGGACTATGGCTCTCAGTGGTTCAGAGCGAAGGGAAAAAGCAGCTGAAAACCGTAGAAAAGGAACAGAAAAAGGCATTGTCCGCAAAGATCCAGAAAAAACAGGATCTGATCATGGCCTTTGCAGCGATCCTGCATATAGGGATACTGGCAGTTCTCAAGTATTCGCCTTTTGCAGCTGCGAATATCAATACGGTGCTGCGCCTGCTTCATGTGGATCATGCCGTGCAGATTCCGGAATTCCTGGTACCTATCGGCATTTCATTTTATACTCTTCAGGCAGTATCGTATCTTTTTGATGTCTACCGCAAGACCATACCTGCAGACAGAAATCTTCTGCGTCTGGCTCTCTTCATGAGCTTTTACCCGCAGATCATGGAAGGCCCGATATGCAGATATTCCGATACAGCCGAATCCCTCTGGAAAGCTGAAAAGATCAGCTACAGCAATTTCGTTGCCGGTTCGCAGAGGATCGTCTTCGGCATCATGAAAAAGCTTATTGTCGCTGACCGCCTGAACCTGTTTGTAGAGGATGTTTTCCTGCATTATGAAAACTATGACGGATTCGTGATCGTGATAGCTGTCGTCGGCTATACACTGCAGCTGTATATGGATTTCTCGGGCACTATGGATGTCGCGCTGGGTACTGCACAGATCTTCGGTGTGAAGCTGCCTGAGAACTTCAGAAGACCGCTGTTTTCCAAAACTATCTCAGAGTTCTGGCAGAGGTGGCATATCACTCTTGGTACCTGGCTCAAAGACTATATATTCTATCCAGTCTCAATGTCTAAGCCGGTTACAAAACTGACCATGCGCGCAAGGAAGAGATTCGGCAACCATGCCGGTTCGCTGATTGGCGGCAGTATTGCGCTTTTCTGTGTATGGATCGCAAACGGGATCTGGCATGGCGCGGGATGGCATTATATTTTCTTCGGAATGTATCATTTTGCGTTTATCCTGTGCGGAAACATAATACAGCCGACAGTGATCAAAACATCTCAGACTCTGCACATCGACCGGAAGAGTCTCCCATACCGCATCATGCAGATCATCAGAACAGATATACTGGTGTGTATAGGCGAGCTCTTTTTCCGTGCGCACGGACTGCGCGCCGGAGTGGCTATGTTCAGGAAAATGTTTACGGATTTCACGCTTGAAACGCTGAGAGACGGCACACTGTTTACGTTCGGTATGGATCAGAAGGATTATCTCGTCATAGGCGTATTTGTGATATTTCTCCTTGTCATAGGTATCATTCAGGAGAAGGGTATCGTGATCAGAGACAGGATCAACAGTCAGAATATCGCGCTGCGGCTGGCAATATACTATGTGGTAATAATGATTATTATTATCTTCGGCGCATACGGAAGGGGATATATCCCTGTAGATCCGATTTATGCTAATTTCTAGGAGGTGGTGAGGATGAATACATATGCAAAAAGGATAATCACTGCGCTCCTGTTTACTGCCGGACTTGTATGCCTGCTGATAATAACCTCCCGGATCACTATGCCTAAGAGCAATGAACCTGACTGCGGAATGGAGGAAGTAGTAGCAAACGCGATCATGGCAGAAAACCCTGACACGGTCGATGCTGTGTTCCTCGGTGACAGCGAGACTTACTGCACATTCGTACCGCTTCAGATCTGGAACGATACAGGTTTCACCAGCTACATTATAGGGACCAGCGAGCAGACTCTGGATTACTCATACACGATTCTGGAAAGAGCATTCAGCAGACACAGCCTCAAGATGGTATTTCTTGAAGCAAACGCGATATACCGCAAGGAATCCAAAGAAGTGCCGTACGCGAAATTATGCGAGCTGTTTCCGGTGTTCAGTTATCACGACAGATGGAAATCACTGAACAGGAATGATTTTGATTTAACGGCAACGACTGAGTATTCCTGGACAGACTATAATAAAGGCTACCGTTACAGCGATGAGATAGTGCCGAGCACTAACGCCGACTATGTGATACCGACTGACGAAAAGTCCCGCATCACTCCGCAGAACCGGTATTATGTTAAAAAAATCAAAGAACTGTGTGACAGCAACGGCGCGGAACTGGTACTGATCAGCGTGCCGAGTACGACCAACTTTACTTACAAGAGACATAACGGGACAACAGAACTGGCCGATGAACTTGGCTGCGAGTTTATCGATATGAATCTGCTTCCTGATGAGATGCAGTTAGACTGGACCAAAGACACCAGAGACAAAGGGAATCATCTGAATTACGCCGGAGCCACAAAGGTCACAGCATGGATGTCTGAATACCTGAAAAATAAAGGGCTCATGAAAAGCCGGAAAGATGACCCTGACTGCGCAGGCTGGTACAGGGATGTGATGTATTTTGAGAAGTATAAGCTGAATGGAGAGAAACTATAGGGGGAGGATCGTAAGATGAAGACTTTATTCAAAGGCGGGACTGTTTACGACGGCACAGGAGGCAGAGCATTTACAGGTGACGTCCTTATAGAAGATGACATCATCCTTGAAGTCGGCACAGACATTAAAGCTGATGCAGATAAAGTGATTGATATCAGCGGTAAACAGATATGCCCGGGTCTGATCGATGCTCATTCACATAACGACTTTTTCTATGACCGCGAGGATGCGGAGAAATACTACAGGCCGTTCATCGAGCAGGGTATCACGACCCAGATCACCGGCAACTGCAGCTTTTCACCGTTCGGCATAGATCCTGATACACCTTACAGAGAAAAAGTCGGCGGAGGGCTGTTTGATGCCAAGGCACCGTGCAGCTTTGCTGAATTCAAAAAGCGCGCCGAGGGTAATCTCTTTGTAAATATCGTGCCGCTGATCGGACAGGGCTCTGTACGCGCAGGCATGACAGGATATGATCCTGCGCCTTATACACCGGAGCAGATCGAAAAGGAACTTTCTTATGTGCGCGAGGCGATGGAAGGCGGCGCGTTCGGCGGATCACTCGGATTCATGTATGAGCCTGACAGATACGCGCAGAAGGATGAGATATACGCCTTTGCCCGCGAGATCGCAAAATACGACGGGATCGTTACGGTACATCCGAGAGCCTGCTCGATCGTAAGCGCAGATTATCCGCTGCTCACGAAAAAATCTCATCTGGAGATGGGCCTCGATGAAGCTGTTGAGATCATGCATAATTCAGGCTGCAGACTTGAATACAGCCATCTCATCTTCACCGGCCAGAGGAGCTGGAAGCTGCTCGACAAGATGCTTACGACTTTTTACCGTGAGCGCGCGAAGGGCAGCCCGATCGCATATGACAACTACGCATTCCACTACGGAGCATCGGTCATCACGGTCGTATTCCCTGAGTGGTACGCGCAGCTGAGCAGGGAAGAGGCCGCGAAGCCTGTAAACAGACGCAAGCTCGAGCTGACCATCCTCATGTACCGCAAGGTCCTCGGCATAGACTGGGACGATATGGTCGTTGCTTACATTTCCGATGATCATCCGGAATATGAGGGCAAAACCATCCCGCAGTGCGCAGCAGAGGAGGGCCTCTCAAATCTCGACATGTACCTCAAACTCGTCGATCTGTCTGACAGAGCAGGCAGCATATACCTGGGCAAATACTACAATGAATATATCGTACGCCGCCTGATGAACGATGAGCTGTCGGTATTCATGACAGACGCGTGGGTGGTGGACAAGGGACTGCAGAACATCGCTGCGTTCCAGACTTTCCCGCAGTTCTTCCTGCTGGCTAAAAGGGACGGCATCCCGATTCAGAAGATCGTACGCAAGATGACAGGCCTTACAGCAGACCGGTTCAGAATACCTCAGAGAGGATATCTGAGACCGGGATACAAGGCAGATATCACCGTTATCGATCTGGATCATATGAAGGTCAATGAGGAAAAGCCTGATTTCAGGCCTGAGGGAATCGACCACGTATACATAAACGGACACCCTGTGATCGAAAACGGCGAGTATCTCGGAGGAAGATCCGGCGCAGTGGTCCTTAAGAAATGATCTGAAAGGAAAGACCGATATATGAAGTATTATGTAGACGCCGGGTCGGCAGCAGGTGGGATCGGCACCGCTGATTCGCCTTTCAGCACCATACAGCAGGCAGCAGACATTGCAAGGCCGGGAGACGAGGTCATAGTTCTCCCGGGCATATACAGAGAGAATGTCGATCCGAGGAACGGCGGCACCGAAGATGCCCGTATCGTGTACCGCTCTGCAGAGCCTCTTAAAGCTGTGATCACGGGTGCGGAAGTCCTGAAAGGATGGAAGAAGAAAGACGGCATATGGACCGCCAGAGTCAGCAACGACATCTTTACTGAACGTAACCCGTATACTACAAGGATCAGCGGCGACTGGTTCATGGCAGAGTTCACAGCACATACAGGCGATGTATTCCTGAACGGAAAGTCTATGTATGAAGCGTCCTCTCCGGAAGCAGTAAGGAAAGCAGATCCGTCGGATGCCTCGTGGGACAGGGATTTCTCAGTATATCAATGGTATGCTGAGCAGGACGGAAACGAGACAGTGTTCTATGCAAACTTTCAGGACGCGGATCCGGAAGAAGAGACTGTCGAGATCACT
>ONHU01000074.1 GCA_900317675.1 uncultured Eubacteriales bacterium | reverse complement strand
GAAATCAGCCATGGCCTTAAGGAATCTGTCTTTGGCCTCCTCTGCGTTTTCTGCGTCTTTTACACAGATAATCACGAATGTGCCGGCTGTAGTAAGAGCACTGGCCTCGTCATCCGAAAGAGACATTATTTCTTCCTCTGTCATATCATAATAAACAGGGTAGCCCATCATTACGCCGCTGCCGAAAGATATTTCACCGAAGTCCTGTTTTTCGATGGATCCTTTTTCAATTTTCACGTCTTCCGGAAGCTCGTAGCTGAATCCGACAGTATCAAAAGTAAATGGATCTGAAATGTCTGGATCAGCTGAAGTATTGGTCTCAGCCTGCTCCTCAGGTGCAGGCTCCTCATCGCTGCTGTCGCTGCCGCCGCCGCATGCGGTGAAAGACAGTATCATCCCCGCAGACAACAGAAGCACGATCATTTTTTTAAATGTGCTCATTATAATGACCTCCATTATTATTGTAAGATTATTAACATCCAATATACTAACATCCATATAATACATTAATCGGGGGGGTTGTTCCAGTATATTAGCGGAGTATATACAATTCCGGCTGTCCGTGCCGTGACTCCCACAGACTTTTGATAATGTGATACAATAACTGGAAAAGGTTCAGAGAGAACATACTGATGAGGTAATGGAAAAATGGAGTCCGCACGGGAACAACTCGAAAAACGCATACTGCGCATATCCTTTGCGATGAGCTGCATCCTTTCGGCAGGGGAAGTCATTGCGGCAATCGTGCTTCATTCTAATACAGTTCTGATGGATGCGCTTTTTGATTCCGCTGAACTGATAATGATGGGACCGTTTCTTGTCCTCGTCCCGCTGCTCTACCGGCCGGTCAACGAGAGACACCCTTACGGATATGCTCAGGTCGAATCCCTTTTCCTCATAATAAAATATATGACGCTGCTGTCGCTGATCATAGTGATGATCATAGAAAACCTGCATATGATCCGCAGAGGAGGGCATCAGGTCAGTTCCGGCGCGATCGCGGTGTTCGAACTATGCATCGCCGTCACCAGTATCATAATGTACCTGTTCATGCTGCACATGAGCAGGAAATATGAGTCGCCCACCATCCATGCGGAGATATACATGTGGAAGACGGACATCATCGGCAGCTGCGGAGTCGCTGCTGCCTTTCTGGCCAACTTCTTTCTGGGGGATACGGTCCTCAAGCCACTCACTCCGTACATGGATTCCGGCGTGGCCATCATCATGTCGCTCTTCCTCATCGCTGAGCCTGTCAGGGAACTTATCCGAGGTTTCAGGCAGATGATGCTGTTCTCGCCGCCTGAGGACGTTATGGACAAAGTCCGCGGGGTAGTACACAAGGCTCTTGAGGAGTACCCGTACGAAGCCGCCTTCATAGATGTGATACAGACAGGGCGCAAGACGTGGATAGAAGTATATCTGAAAGGAACTGAAGATACTCATATGATAGACATTAACCATCTGATGGAGCTGAAGAGAAGGGTCGCCGCAGATCTTAAGGATGACTTTGACCAGCTGTATGTCGAATTCAAACCGGATCTGCCGGAATGAAGCCGCATCGGTCAGGGAACGGAGAACCATCCCGTGACTTCCTCCGGATGGCAGAAAAGAGGTTATTACAATGATTAAACGTTTGATCAGGACTATTCTGATAATTTTAGCAATCCTGCTGCTGATTGCTGCAGTCCTGGGAGCTCTTTACTACTTTACAGAGCCAAGAATCACTCTAAAGGGTGAAAGTTCCATGGAAGTAACAATGAAAGAGGGATATCAGGAGCCGGGATATGAAGCGAAATTCTGGTTTAAAGATATCACTTCTCATGTTAAGGTCAGTTCGGATTTAAATGATAAGAAGGTTGGAGAGTATGTTGTGAAATACTCCGTAAACTTTCTGAAAAAGACAGCCAGTACTACGCGAACCGTAAAGGTAGTAGACAAGGAGCCTCCGGTCATTACGCTCAATGAGGGAAGCAGCATAAAAGTACCGATAACCGGCAAGTTTGAGGATCCGGGGTACACAGCGCAGGATGATTCAGACGGAGATGTGACAGGATCTGTTGAGGCAAAGGGTATAGTAGATACATACCACACGGGTACATATACGATCACTTACAGCGTCACTGACTCTTACGGCAATGCAGCGACGGAAAAGCGCAGCGTTACCGTTGAGGGAGAGCCTGAAGAGAAAAAAAACAAGGTCATATATCTGACTTTTGATGACGGGCCGAGTGATTCTGTGACACCGCAGGTGCTGGACACATTAAAGAAGTACAATGTCAAAGCTACTTTCTTCATAATAGATTACGGGGAAAGCGCGGAAAAGATCGAGCTTCTCAAGTCAGCAATTGCACAGGGGCATACAATAGGGATCCATGGTTACTCTCACGACTACAGTGAAATATACAAATCGGTCCCGGCTTTCATGGAAAACATCACAACACTTGAGGAAAAGATACGAAACGATCTGGATTATGAGCCATTCATAATCCGTTTCCCGGGAGGAAGTTCCAATACAGTAAGTGAAAACTACTGCGAAGGGGTTATGTCGGATCTTGTGACTAAAGTGCAGGAAGAAGGATATTACTTCACGGACTGGGATGTGGATTCGACCGATGCTTCAGGGAATAACATAAGTACTGATCAAATCATTTCTTCCGTTAAAAGGGCGTGCAGTGAAAATCAGTACAACATTGTTCTCATGCACGACAGCGATGCAAAACAGACGACTGCAGAGGCTCTTCCTGAAATTATTGAATGGGCCAAGGAAGAAGGGTATACTTTTGCGGCGATGGAGAAAGGCGGCCCGACAGTGCATCATACTGTGAACAACTGACAGGAGACAGAGAACTGCCTCCTGCCGCCCGGAAAAGGATTTTGAGATGAACAGATTATCGGACAGAGTAGGAACTTTTACAGATTCAGTGATCCGGCGTATGACCAGGATCAGCAACGCTTACGGCGCAATCAACCTCTCGCAGGGGTTTCCTGATTTTGATCCGCCAAAGCCGCTGAGAGATGCTTTGGCAAAAGCCGCATACGAAGGGCCGCACCAGTATTCGATCACGTTCGGCGCCAAAAATCTGAGAGAAAGCATTTCCCGGAGATTCCGGAGAACTGCCGGGGTGGTGACTGATCCGGAGACACAGGTCGTCATCACATGCGGCAGCACGGAAGCAATGATGTGCGCGATGATGACCGTATGCAATCCGGGGGATAAAGTCATGGTTTTCTCGCCGTTTTATGAGAATTACGGTGCCGACGCCATTCTGTCCGGGGCAGAGCCGATATACATACCTCTTGTACCGCCGGAATATGATTTCAGCCTGGAAGAGATCGAACAGGGTTTCAGAGACGGGGCCAGAGCGCTCATTCTCTGCAATCCGTCCAATCCGTGCGGCAAAGTTTTTACACGCGAGGAGCTCACCGCGATCGGCGAGCTTGTGAAGAAATACGATGCCTTTGTTATTACGGATGAAGTCTATGAGTTCATGGTCTATGATCCGAACGTGCATGTTTCCATAGCCGGGCTTCCGGGGATGGCGGACCACACTATAACATGCAGCAGCCTGTCGAAGACTTTTTCGATCACAGGCTGGAGGCTTGGGTATATGATCGGACCTGAAGATGTCATTGAAGCCGCCAAAAAAGTACATGACTTCCTTACGGTCGGCGCTCCGGCACCGCTTCAGGAAGCAGCCGTGGCAGGACTGGATCTTGGCCGGAGCTATTATGATGATCTGAAGAAACTGTATACAGAGAAAAGAGACTATTTTCTTTCCGGCCTTGACCGCATAGGACTCAGACATAACGTGCCGCAGGGAACATATTTCGTAATGATAGATATCAGCGATTATCTCGAACTCGAGCAGTTCAGGGATATGAGCGATCTTGAGTTCTGCGAGTGGATGATAAAAGAAATAGGCGTAGCAGCTGTTCCGGGCTCAAGTTTCTTCCGCGAGCCGGTCAACAATCTCATAAGACTGCACTTCGCCCGCGGGAAGGACGTCCTCGATGAAGCGCTCAGGCGCCTGGAAAAGATGACACAGATTCTGAAGACAGAGAAACGCTCCTTGTCTCCACAGAAAGGATAATGAATTATGAAACTGATTCTTTGCGGAAAAGGCGGAAGCGGCAAGAGCACGATATCTGCGCTGCTGGCAAGAGCGTATGCGGCAAGAGGCATGAAGGTGCTGGTCGTTGATTCGGATGAATCAAACTTCGGACTGCACAGACAGCTCGGACTGGCGCTTCCCGAAGACTTTACACATTATTTCGGACACAAAAAAGGCATATTCGAGGAAGGGGCACAGGAGATTTTTGCCGGAGGATGGCATCTTGAGGATATTCCGGAGAAGTATCTGTCCTCCGATGGATCCGTCCGGCTAATGGCAATCGGAAAGATCGCTGATGCGGGAGAGGGTTGCGCATGCGCCATGGGTGCTTTGACTAAGTTTTTCCTGGAGCATCTGATCCTGCGTGACGATGAGGTCGCGATCATCGATACCGAAGCAGGCGTGGAACATTTTGGACGAGGTGTGGATCAGTTCGCGGATGCAATACTTATGATCGCAGACCCGTCTTTTGAGTCAGTACAGCTTGCCGGCAAGATAACAGAAATGGGAAAATCTTTCGGAAAACCTGTTTACATCGTGCTCAACAAAGTGGATAATCAGCAGCGGAAACTGATGGAAGAAACCATTGGAGACCGCGATGCTGTTATAGCGGCAGTCAGACAGGACAGCGGGATCCTTACAGCAGGACTGAAAGGAGAAAAGCTCGAAAAATATCCTGAGGAAATAGAACGAATCATCGAGTCATTATGAGACAGGGGATGCCTCCCTTGCTCATCTCAAAGTAATTGAAAAAGGAGACAGAGAAAAGTCCCCTGTCTCCGGGGAGGAGTTATCGCAAAATGAAAAAAAGACAGCACAAGATACTTGATCACACAATACTAAGCTACTTCCTGCTGCTGATTTTTGTTTCGTTATTCGAAGAAACACTGGGAGCAGTGCTGGATAAACAGATCAGCAGCTTTATCCCGGGGTATGCTACCGAAACCATAGTCATGGGGAAAACGGCAGAAGTGTTCTCGGGAGTCGGAGCAGCGGCTGCGGCACTTCTTGCCGCCTTGTTATTCAAGCTGTGGTTCAGACCTGATTATAATGGCTGCCTTCAGAAAAAAGGTATCAAAGAGGGCCTGCTTATGCTGCTGCCGTTTCTCGTTATCCACTATGCAGGCAGCATAGTCAGCTGGATAACACTCGGCACGGCCAGCGTATTCATAGCTTTGCTCAGAGCCACAGCACCCGGCTTTGGAGAAGAGATTATGTTCCGCGGACTGGGCGTTGCTAACTATATGAGAAAGATACAGTCCGCAGGCCAGATCAAAGTCATATTCTGGCTGTCTTCTATAGTATTCGGCCTTGTACACCTTATGAACATCCTTGCCGGAGGCGATCCGATGGCAGTTATTATACAGGCCATCTATGCTACCGGTGTAGGAATGCTTTTCGGAGCAGTCTATCTGCGGACAGGAAATCTGTGGCCGACGATACTGGGACATTGGAGCGTAGACTTTTTTGAGTTTGTTCGCGTTGACCTGTCCGGCAGCGGCGGAGTCATGGTAGGTATGGGCATCGGCGACTGGATCACCATTGCTGCAGGAGCTTTTGCTGCTTACTGGGGACTTCGCCTCATGAACCCAAAATACTATGACGAGATCATGGAGATCTGGGACAGGAAATGGAACAAAAAAGAGGCAGCTGAGACAGCAGACGGTTCTCTGTCTGTTGACCAAATCAATTGACTTTTTCTTTTGATAGTTGTAATATAGCCAAGGTATTTCTAGAAAAGGGGGAATAAACGGATAATGGTAATCATCAAATGGACTAATAAATACAGTAATGAGACAGGATATATCGCATCGCTGTCTACTAAGAACAATTGCTTCGTCAACACATTTGAGCAGGATAATGCCAAGAGATATTCCGAAAAGTCAGTTCCGGGAATCATGAAAAAACTGGAAGCATATCACGAGACTGACAATAATGAATTCGAAGTAATTACACTGTAAAGTCACAGGAAAGCAGGGGACGGAACACTCCGTCTCCTTTTTTTTAGCCCTTTTTCATCAGGCAATCTAACTGTGTTTTGTTGACAAAGCAACACTCCGGTCCGGGGGTGTTGCTTATGCGTCTTTTTGGAGTTTCTTTGATTATTGTATAAATTCATGACCGGCTTTATCATCAGGTCATCAAGAAACAATCCCCGGCGGGGAGCACAGAAAATAAGATCAGAAAGAGAGGGTAATAGAAATGAAGAAGGTCACAAAGGTAATCGCAATCATGATGGCAATCATGGTCATGGTATTGGGTATGTGCAGCTGCGGACGTAATGATCACGGCACAGCAGTATCGACAAACGGACAGACAACAGTAACTGAGACAGCACAGCAGACAGCAGACAAAGTCGAAAAGGAAGAGGCTGCAAAGAAAGCTGAAGCTGCAAGAGAAGCAAGAAGAGCAGAAGACGCTAAGAAGGAAGAAGCCAGAAAGGCCGAGGAAAAGAAGGAAGAGGCCAGAAGAGCTGAAGAGAAGAAGGAAGAAGACAGAAGAGCTGAAGAGAAGAAGGAAGAGGCTAAGAAAGCTGAAGCTAAGAAGGCTGAGACCAAGAAGACAGAGAAGAAGGCCGAAGCTAAGAAGGCTGAGACCAAGAAGACAGAGAAGAAGGCCGAAGCTAAGAAGACAGAGACCAAGAAGACTGAGAAGAAAGCTGAGACCAAGAAAGCAGAGACCAAGAAGGCTGAGAAGAAAGTTGAAGCTAAGAAAGTAGAGACCAAAAAGACTGATAACAAAGTTGAAGAAAAGAAAGATCAGTCCAAACTGAATGAGAAAAAGGCAGACGAGACCAAGGTAGACGAGACCAAGGTAGACGAGACCAAGGGCGACGAGATCAAAGGTGACGAGACCAAGGGCGACGAGACCAAGGGCGACGAGATCAAAGGCGACGAGACCAAGGGCGACGAGATCAAGGGTGACGAGACCAACGGTGACGAGATCAAAGGTGACGAGACCAAGGGCGACGAGACCAAGGGCGACGAGATCAAGGGCGACGAGACCAAGGGCGACGAGATCAAGGGCGACGAGACCAACGGTGACGAGACCAAGGGCGACGAGATCAAGGGCGACGAGACCAACGGTGACGAGATCAAGGGCGACGAGACCAAAGTTGATGAGACTAAGGGCGACGAGACTAACGTAGACGAGAATACTGAGGATGAGACCAACGTTGATGAGAACACCAACGATCAGACTGTAGAAGAGAACGCCAGCAATGAGATCGGCGAAAACGACTCTGATGTAGAGGACGTCGAGAACCAGCAGGCAGCAGTCAATACAGTAAGCGGCACGATCGCACAGATCAATGACACAACAGTTCAGATCAACGTAGACGGCGGCGGAATGATCACACTCAACATCAATCACTCAACGGAATGGAAGCCGGAACACACGTAACAGCCACATTCAATACAGTAACAATGACACTGACAGCAGTGACCTGCTAATAAAAGGATATGGAGAGCAATCTCCTGATTCGTAAAATTACCCCTCAGATGACGAAAGCCCGTTTCAGAATCAACTGAAACGGGTTTTTTCATGCAGATAGAAAATACTCTCCCATATGTCTATATCCGGACCGGTATTTATTGATAAAAACAATGGCAGAAATGGTTGCGGTCATTGACCGGAAAGATGACCACATTTACTATTTAACCATCTGTTAGTTATATAACAGATAGTCGAAAGTGGCGGCTTTAGTATTAAGGAAAGAGGTAATTATGAAGAAGAAAATTTTTGCAATTATGATGTGCATGATGCTCGTTCTTGCATTCTGTGTAAGCTGCGGCTCCTCAGGTGAGGAAGCAGCTCCTGAAGAGAGCGCTGAACCGGTATCGGCAGAAGCAGTGGATCAGAGAACTGTCTATGTTACACCTGACTGGGTCAAGAGTGTAGTTGACAGCAATCAGGCTGGTTACGAGGATTATGTAATCGCAGAAGTAGCATATCCAACAGATCCGAGCGACGACTACAATGCGGGACATCTTCCGGGAGCTATTTATGTATCTATCCAGGAGGTAGAGGATGCAACAGGTGATGCTGAGGGCGCTTACAACCTTCTCAGCGCGGATGCTGTAAGAGATTACCTGCTTGGACACGGAATCAGCAAGGATACCAAGGTCATTCTGTACGGGGACGATCCATGCGGAGTCGGACGTCAGGCTTATGGCTACATCTGGTGCGGTGTTGAAGATGTCAAGATCCTCAATGGAGGCAAGGCTGCATGGACAAATGCAGGCTACGAGCTCGACACAGAGGCTCCGGAAGCAAAAGAGGCAGCAAAAGACTTTGGCACAGATGTACCTGCACACCCTGAGTACTGGGTATCGATCGAGGATGCTAAGGACAAAGTTGCCAATGATGACAACTTTAAGCTCGTCAGCATTCGTTCCGAAGATGAGTGGCTTGGAAAGACAAGCGGATACAGCTATATGGACAAAGCCGGTGAGCCTGAAGGCGCTGTCTGGGGCAAGGGCGCAGATACTGCGTTTGACGTTGCGCAGTTCCTCAATGAAGACGGTACTGTCAAGGATCTTGCAGGGTTCCAGGAAGTCTGGGCTGACTGCGACTTTACACTCGACAACTTCCTTGCATTCTACTGTGGAACAGGCTGGAGAGCATGCCCTCCGTTCCTGGTTCTGTATGAGAACGGCTATGATAACATCGCTGTTTATGATGGCGGATGGTATGAATGGCTGATGCACGATGACTATCCTGTACAGGTAGGTGATCCTGCAAGCGATGACTGCGTACACACAACTGTAGGCGAGCTCGAAACAGGAAAAGCTCTTGCAGAGTAATCGTCAGCTGGCAGCGCATTTCATAATTAACAAAATGGAGTAGATAATGAATGTCAGAAGATCTTATATAATTCTGGACATACTGGCAGCCGCAGCATTCGCCGGGGTATATTTCCTCAAAGAATTTGCGAGAACTAAGCTGGGTTTCGTCAGGTGGCTCAACTTCAATGGCAATAAGCTCATCGAGAGTATTCCTTACGATAAGGTAAAATACATCATGATGGCCGTGATCCTTCTGGTTGCCCTGCTGGCGCTTGCTGCTGCACTTCGCAGAAAGGCAGCAAAGGGCATCAACGGAACGATTATGTGCGTTGTCCTGATTGCGGCGTCATTATACTATGTATATGCGACGATTGCTTTTGATTATGCATACAGTCAGGCATTCTTTCTGATGATTCCTGCAGCAGGGGCGGGTACTCTGCTCCTTGCGATCCGGAATCTGATCCCTCCGGTTTCTTCAGCCGGTTAGAAGCAGGCAGTGACAGCAATGAAAAACCGCAAACTCTGGATTTTTATAGGCATTGTGCTCGTGATCCTGGTGCTGGATCATCTTTTCGGCTGGTCAGATTGGCTGCGTGATACAGACAATCTGGCTTTTCTTTCGGAAATGGTGAACGGTCACCTGCCGGCAGCAATACTGATCTACACGGCAGCCACGGTCGTTGGCTCGGTGGTCCTTGCAGTGCCCGGAGTTACCTTTGCTATCATCGCAGGTCTGGTATTCGGTCCGGTGCTTGGCACATTTTGCTGTGTTCTGGCGGCTACGCTCGGAGCGATGGCGGCTTTTATTGCAGGACGTTTTTTCCTCAAAGACAGCATCAAGCCTGCAATAGAAAAAAATGCGCTGCTGAAAAAATGGCTGTTTGATGAGACCGGCCGGAACGAGATGTTCATCCTGATGATAACCAGGCTTGTGCCGGTGTTCCCGTACAATCTGCAGAATTTCGCATATGGAGTCACTGATATTTCCTTTGCGGCATATTCGATTGGATCGTTCATTTTCATGATCCCGGGGACCGCTATGTATACGATAGGTTTCGCGGGACTGGCAGACAGCGAGCACAGAGTGCTGTATTTTGGCATCGCTGTCTTTCTGGCAGTGGTCGTATTCGGAGCAGCAGCGCTGCTGCGCAGGAAATACCTGACAGATGAACCTTCTGAAACAGAGCCACAGGAGGAAGATGTATAAAATGACAACAGATATCACGAAATGCATTCATTGTCACAAATGCCGTGACAGCTGCGCATTTCTTAAGAAATACAATATAGATATAGGGGACGGGAAAGAGCTGAGAGAGCTGGCTTTCCACTGTTTCCTGTGCGGTACCTGCACAAGTGTATGCCCTGAAAACATCGATGGACGCAAGGTCATACTGGATCTCAGAAGAGAACTTGTTTCATCCGGACGGGCTGATCTCACAGCGAGAGGATACAGAACTATGCTGTGGGAGAAGAAAAATTATAAATTCAGGAATTACAGACACGCAGGAGAAGGCGCTGTCCTTTTTCCTGGCTGCAATTTCCCCTCGCTGTATCCGAAGACCACAGCCCTGCTTTCGCGTATATTGAAAGAAACAGCCGGTATCGGAACAGTCTACGACTGCTGCGGAAAGCCGGTAGCAGAACTCGGACTGGAAGATGAAGAGAACCGGATCACAGATGAAATCAGCAGAAAACTCAAAGACTGCGGAGTGAAAGAAGGTGATAACAGTATGCCCCAACTGCTTCAGTTATCTCAGGGAAAAACTGGATATTCCTGTAGTCAGCATATATGAAAAGCTGCACGAACTCGGACTGGGCAAAAGGATCCCCGGAGGGGAAAGGGTGTTCATGCCTTGCCCGGACAGAGGAAGCGGCGCTATTCTTTCACAGATAGAGGAATACTTCGCAGATGGACCTTACCGGCGCATTTCGGGCATGCAGTGCTGCGGCCTTGGCGGAAGCGCAGGCGTATGCGAGCCGGAACTCGCCAGAAGCATGACGGAAGATCTCAGAAATGAACCCGGGATCAGAGTGTACTGCGCAAGCTGCGCAGGCAAACTGAAAAGGAGCGGAGTCCCGGGCATCAGACACATACTTTCCGAGATATTGGGGACAGACGAGGAGCCTGATACAGGTAAGTCTGCGATCAACCGTGCGTTGACCGGATTCAAATAAATATATGATGGGAACAGCCGCAAAAAACAAAAATAGAATCGCTCCCGGGACTGCCGTTATTGTCTTCACAAGAGCGCCGCGGCCCGGGCAGGTCAAAACAAGAATGATGCCGTATCTCGGCAGTGAGGAATGTGCTGAGCTGCTGACTTGTTTTCTGACGGATATCAGGGACAGACTGCAGAGGACCGGGGCAGATATGATCGTGTGTTATGACGACAGCACCGGTGGGAAAGCAGAACCGCTCCGGAGCATATTCGGAAGCAAGGCCCGATACATTCCTCAGAGGGGCAGCGGGCTCGGACAGAAGATGGAAGCAGCCTTTGCTGATGCGTTCGGAATGGGGTATTCATCGTGCCTGCTGATGGGTTCTGACATTCCGGAGGTGAGCAGTGAAGACATTGT
This sequence comes from uncultured Eubacteriales bacterium, assembly GCA_900317675.1. Taxonomy (GTDB): domain Bacteria; phylum Bacillota; class Clostridia; order Peptostreptococcales; family Anaerovoracaceae; genus Crickella. The sequence goes on along the minus strand of ONHU01000074.1, from coordinate 2,111 downwards.
GGATGCATCATACAGACTGGAGCGAAGTGATATCGTGATCGGACCATCCGCTGACGGCGGATACTGGCTGATAGGAATGCACAGACCGCAGAGCTGTCTGTTCCGGGACAGGGAATACAGCCACGGCAGTGTTCTGGAGGAACTTATTCAGACGGCTGAAGAAAGCGGGCTTAGATATGAGCTTGCTGCACAGCATCAGGATATGGATACTCCGCAGGACCTGAAAGACTACAGGGCCCGGATGAGAGCAGACCGGGCTTTGAGAAACAGCTGCACGGGCAGATTTCTCAGAGACACGATGCGGATCTCTCTGATCCTTCCCGTCTACAATGAGATAACGACGATCGACAGCATGGTATCTCAGCTGAAGCCGCGGAAAAATGATTTTGAGATCATTATTGCAGATGGCGGAAGCACGGACGAAACATGCAGCAGGATCCCCGAGGACTTCAGAGTGATACACACAGGCAAAGGAAGAGCGGTCCAGATGAACGAGGGAGCATCCGTCTCGCATGGAGATGTTCTGTTCTTTCTGCATTGTGACAGCGAGCTTCCTCCTGATGCAGCAGGCGAGATCCGGCGGATCATGGCGAAATATGAAGCGGGCTGCTTTGGAATAGCTTTTCATTCGAAGCATTTTTTCATGCTGACCAACCGCGTGATATCCAACCTGCGTGCCGGATATCACAGGATCATGTTCGGCGACCAGGGAATCTTCATGACAAGGGATCTCTTTGAAAGGATCGGCGGGTTTCCGGAGATACCGATCATGGAAGACTACCAGTTATCTCTGACACTCAGGGAAAGAGGTGTCCGGACAGGGATGGCGCGGCACAGAATATATACATCCGACCGGAGGTACCCTATGAGAACGCTGCCGATGCTGAAGCTTATGCATCATATGTACAGCCTCAGGAAGTCGTATAAAGCAGGTGTGCCGGCAGATGAAATAGCTGCGCAGTACAGAGATGTACGCTGAAAGAAGACAGGATAGTTAGCAATGGAACTGATTAGCGGACTTGAAAATTTTATCAGTTCGGAAGAATACAGGACGGCTATCGGACTGCCTGCGGAAGTGTGCGAGGAATACACACTGCTTGCGCAGGGTGAATATAATATCAACTACAGATTCACCCATCCTTCTGACGGGCGCAGACTTCTGCTCCGGGTGAACTGCGGTTCACAGATGCACCTGGATGACCAGATAGGCTACGAGTTCAGAGCTCTTAAGATGCTGGAGCGCACAGGAAGGACACCGCGCGTGTATTACGTGGATGGATCCATGAGATATCTCGGCCGCGGCGTGCTTGTAATGGAAGAACTGCCGGGACATTCGCTGGACTACAAAACTGAACTGATGCGTGCTGCGGATATTCTGGCGGATATACACAGCATGGAGGTCCCGGAACATATGGTGCCGAGACCGGGAGACAAAAGCGGCCTCACCGCGCTGATATGCCCGGCAGATCCGCTCCGGGCTATTCTCGAAGAAAGTGAACAGATGGCATCCGTATATATGTCTTCGCCTCTTGGGGATGACGGAACAAAGCGTCTGATCAGGACCCTTCTGGACAAGGGCTGGAAATTCAGAGAATCTTCCGGAAGCGGAACTGCGGATATACCTTACCGCTGCTGCATCAATACGGAGCTCAACTCTACGAATTTCCTGATCAACACGGATGGACGGGATTACCTGATAGACTGGGAAAAGCCTCTTTATGGAGATCCTGCGCAGGACCTCGGACATTTTCTGGCGCCTACGACGACATTCTGGAAGACAGATGTGATCCTGAGAAAAGATGAGATGGAGACCTTTATCAGGAAATACATAGAATGTGTCAACGGCAGATTTGATACATCAGGACTTGAGGAGAGAACCGGAGCATTCACCGCAATCACCTGTCTCAGAGGGATCACGTGGTGTGCTATGGCCTGGGTCGAGTATAGAGAACCGGGAAGACTGCTTACCAACGAGAGTACTTTGCGTAAGCTGGATCAGTATCTTGAGAGAGAATTCCTGCAAAAGATAGCAGTTTATTATGATTAATATAACAATATTGAGCAAATGGGTGAAAAAACGGACGATAAAAACAGAAAAGGCAGATTAGTCG
>ONHU01000095.1 GCA_900317675.1 uncultured Eubacteriales bacterium | reverse complement strand
AAAGTTATAAAGTAAGGAAAGGAGGAGCAAGACTATTATGGAAATCAGACTTAAAGACAAGTATAAAAACGAAGTTTTCAAGGCTATGCAGGATAAGTTCGGCTACTCCAATCCTATGGAAGTTCCAAAGCTGACAAAGATCACCATCAACATGGGTCTTTCCGAGGCTAAGGACAATGCCAAGGTCCTTGAGAGCGCTGTTAAGGAAATCGCTCTGATCGCAGGCCAGAGACCGGTAGTTACCAAGGCACGCAAGTCCATCGCTAACTTCAAAGTAAGAGAAGGAATGCCGGTTGGCGCTAAGGTAACTCTCAGAGGAGACAGAATGTACACATTTGCTGACAAGCTGTTCAACCTCTCTCTTCCAAGAGTAAGAGACTTCAAGGGACTCAGCAGAAACTCATTTGACGGCAGAGGAAACTACTCCATGGGACTCAAGGAGCAGCTCATCTTCCCTGAAATCGTATATGATGATGTTGAGACCATTAAGGGCATGAACATTGTCTTCACTACAACAGCGAAGACAGACGAGGAAGCTTTAGCACTCCTCGAGCTTCTGGGAATGCCTTTCGAGAAGAGCAACAATTAATATAGGAGGAGAATATGGCTAAGACTTCACTGAAAGTAAAGACAAGATGCAAAGTTTGCGGAAGACCGCATTCTGTACTGAAGAAGTATGGTATCTGCCGTATCTGCTTCAGAGAGCTTGCATACAAGGGTGAGATCCCTGGTGTCAAGAAAGCAAGCTGGTAAAGAAATATATAGCAACCATTATTTTTTCGCAGGCCCTTCTTCCGCAAGGAAGGACTTAAGGAAGGGAACCACGTTAAGAAAGGAGAATTAACTGTTATGTCAATGACAGACCCTATTGCAGATATGCTGACAAGAATCAGAAACGCAAACACTGCAGGTCACGCAAGCGTTGATATCCCGGCTTCAAAGATGAAGAAGTCAATCGCGCAGATCCTTCTCGATGAGGGATTCATCAGCGGATACGAAGTAGTTTCTGACAACGCTCAGGGTACTATCAAGGTAGATCTCAAATATGGTCCTGCAAAGGAAAAGACGATCTACGGAATCAAGAAAATATCAAAGCCTGGTATGAGAGTTTACGCTAAGGCTGACAGAGTGCCTAAGGTACTCGGCGGACTCGGAATCGCTATCCTGTCAACTTCTAAGGGAGTTATCACAGACAAGGAAGCCCGTAAGCTCGGAGTAGGCGGAGAAGTTATTTGTTACGTTTGGTAGGAGGTATTAATAATGTCAAGAATTGGTGTTAGACCTATAACCATCCCTGCCGGCGTAGAAGTAACGGTAGAAGATGGAAATGTTGTTAAGGTTAAGGGACCTAAGGGCGAACTTTGCTCACAGATCGGCGCCGGAATGAGCGTTGAGATCGGCGAAGGAACTCTCAAGGTCAGCAGAGCTGATGACAGCAGACAGAACAGATCACAGCATGGTCTTGCAAGAACACTCATCAACAACATGGTTGAGGGCGTTACCAAAGGCTATGAGAGAAAGCTCACTATCGTAGGTGTTGGTTATTCAGCAGCTAAGCAGGGCAACAAGCTTGTCCTCAAGCTCGGATACTCCCACCCGATCGAGCTCGTAGATCCGGAAGGAATCACAACAGAGACTCCTGACGCTACAACAATCATCATCAAGGGCATCGACAAGGCTAAGGTAGGAAACTACGCTGCTGACGTCATGGAGAAGTTGTACACAAGAAGGAAGGCAAGAGCGCAGCTAAGTAAGGAAAGGAGGAAAGAAAATGGCAAATTTAAGCAGAAATGACAGAAGACTCAAGAGACATGCAAGAGTACGCAAGAACGTTTTCGGAACTCCTGAGAAGCCAAGAATGTGTGTTTTCAGATCAAACGCTAACATCAGCGTACAGATCATCGACGACGTTAACCACAAAACTCTTGTAAGCGCATCATCAGTCGACAAGGATCTCAAGGCTGAGATCGGTTACGGCGGCAACAAGGAAGCTGCTGCTAAGGTCGGCAAGGCGATCGGAGAGAAGGCTGTAGCTAAGGGCATCAAGGAAGTGTGCTTTGACAGAGGCGGATACATTTTCCACGGAAGAGTAAAAGCTCTCGCTGACGCAGCACGCGAAGCCGGCCTGGAATTCTAAAGGAGGACACGGAATGCAGACTAGAATTGACGCATCCAAGCTCGAGCTTACAGAAACTATCGTAGACATCAGACGTGTTGCGAAGACTGTTAAGGGCGGAAGAAACATGAGATTCTCCGTAACAGTAGTAGTCGGAGACGGCGAAGGACACGTAGGAATGGGCCTTGGTAAGGCTATCGAAATTCCTGAAGCTGTAAGAAAAGCTACAGAGGATGCTAAGAAGAAAATGATCTATGTACCTACAGTCGGAACTACAGTTCCTCATGAGACAGTAGGTGTGTTCGGAGCAGGCAAGGTTCTCATCATGCCTTCAGCAAAGGGTACCGGAGTTATCGCAGGATCCTCCGTTCGTACAGTACTCGAAGCAGCAGGCATCAAGGATGTAAGAGCTAAATCACTCGGAACAAGCAATACCGGCAACATGGCAAGAGCAACTATGGAAGGTCTCAAGAACCTGACAACCGTTGAGGAAGTTGCTAAGCGCCGTGGTAAGACACCGGAAGAAATTATCGGATAGGAGGCAAGGGAAATGGCAAAACTTAGAATCACACTGGTTAAGAGCCCGATCGCTTGTCAGCCTAAGCAGAAAAAGACGGTTGAAGCACTTGGACTCAGAAAGCTCCACCACTCGGTAGAGCTTGAGGATTCTCCTGCAACAAGAGGAGCAATCAACAAGGTTTCACATCTGCTGAAAGTAGAAGAGCTGTAAGGAGGGCAATTGACCATGAGAATTCATGAACTTAAAAAGCCTGAGGGCTCCACAAAGGCACCTAAGAGAATCGGCCGCGGCCAGGGTACCGGTCAGGGAACAACTGCCGGAAGAGGTATGAACGGTCAGAACTCCAGAAGTGGCGGCGGAGTAAGACTCGGCTTCGAGGGTGGTCAGATGCCACTCTACAGAAGACTCCCTAAGAGAGGATTCACTAATCATTGGGCTAAAGAATATGCTGAAGTTAACGTACAGGATCTCAACGCATTTGAGAACGGCGCAGTAGTTGATCTCGATGCACTCGTTGAGGCTGGTCTGGTTAAGCAGGTCAAAGATGGCGTTAAGGTTCTTGGCAACGGCGAGCTGGAGAAGAAGCTCACAGTCAAGGCTGAGAAGTTCAGCAAGAGCGCTGCTGAGAAAATTGAAAAGGCAGGCGGAAAGGCAGAGGTCATCTGATGGAACTTGTGAAGACATTCTCTAAGGCATGGAAAATCAAAGAGATCAGACAGAAGATCATCTTTACACTTCTTATGCTGCTGGTATTCAGGATCGGATCCAACATTCCGGTTCCGGGCATCAATAGAGAGTATCTTGCGCAGATGTTCAATGGAGAGACAGGACTTCTCGACTTATTCGATCTGTTCTCAGGCGGTGCTTTCAGCAATTTCACAATATTTGCGCTGAGCATCACTCCTTATGTAACCGCATCGATCATAGTTCAGCTTCTTACGATCGCTTTCCCGTATTTCGAGCGTCTCGCCCGTGAGGGAACAGAGGGTCGTAAGAAGATGGCGACCATTACAAGGTATATGACTGTAGTCCTGGGATTTATCCAGGCTATCGGTCTCACGGTAGGTCTTTTCAGAAGAGCGATCGTGGACCAGAGCCCATTCAATATCATCGTTATTATCATGGTATTGACTGCAGGCACAGCATTCCTGATGTGGCTTGGCGAACAGATCAATGAGTATGGTGTCGGAAACGGAATCTCAATGATCATCTTCGCAGGTATCGTTGCCAGACTGCCGTCCGCAGTCAGGAGCGTTGTAACACAGATCAAAGACGGAGCTGTTTCAGTAGTAGCGGTGATCGTACTCATCATAGCTGCAGTTCTTATCACAATGGCTATCATTGAGATGCAGCAGGGTGTCAGAAAGATCCCGGTTCAGTATGCAAAGCGTGTAGTCGGAAGAAAGATGTATGGTGGCCAGTCGACTCATATTCCTATGAAAGTCAACCAGGCCGGCGTTATTCCTATCATCTTCTCGATCTCGCTGCTGCAGTTCCCTTTGACAATTACATATTTCTTCCCTAATTCGGCATTCACAGACTTTGTGACCAAGTATCTGTCACCTTCGGGCAATCCGGGTGTATGGGTATACGGAGCGCTCAATATCGCTCTCACTCTGTTCTTCACATATTTCTACACTGCAATCATGTTCAATCCTGCAGATGTAGCTGACAATATGAGACAGAACGGCGGATTCATCCCTGGTATCAGACCGGGTGTCGCAACTGTTGAATATCTGAACAGGATAATGAGCAGGCTCTGCTTTGCAGGAGGTCTCTTCCTGGCAGCAGTAGCAACCATTCCTACAATCGTCAGCGTATTTACACCGTTCAACTTCTCGTTCGGCGGTACCTCACTGCTGATCATGGTAGGCGTGGCACTGGACATAGTACAGCAGCTGGAGAATCAGATGCTGATGAGAAATTATCAGGGATTCTTAAAGTAGCTAGTTGGGAGGACAAAAATGAGAGCAGTTTTATTAGGACCTCCGGGTGCCGGCAAAGGAACACAGGCTGTAAAGCTGGTTGAAAAATACAATGTTCCTCAGATTTCCACAGGGGACATTTTCCGCAAGAACATCAAGGAAGGCACAGAGCTTGGAAAGAAAGCTCAGGAATATATGAATTCCGGACAGCTTGTTCCTGATGAACTGGTAGTGGACCTTGTTAAGGACAGACTCATGCAGGACGACTGTGCAAACGGTTATCTGCTTGATGGCTTCCCGAGGACTATTTTCCAGGCACAGGAACTCGATAAGTTCCTTGCTGAGAATGGACAGAAGCTTGATGCAGTTATCAACTTCGAAGTCGGATATGAGACTCTCATGGAGAGACTTACCGGCAGAAGGATCTGCAAAAAGTGCGGAGCCGGATATCACATCAAGAACATCCCTCCTAAGGTCGAGGGAATCTGTGATAAATGCGGCGGAGAGCTTGAACAGAGAAAAGACGACACTCGCGAGACAGCAGAAAACAGAATCGCTGTCTATGAAGAGTCTACTGCACCTCTGATCGGATATTACACCGAAACAGGTGCTCTCAAAAACTTCAATGCTGAAAAAGATCACAGCGTTGTATTCGAAGAGATCGTAAAGGAGCTTGGAGAATAATGATCGTGATCAAATCCAAGAGAGAAATCGATCTGATGAGAGAGCCATGCAAGGTCACAGCGGAAATTTTCCGTGATCTTGAGGAGTTCATCAGACCGGGGATCTCGACTGCAGATATCGACAACTTTGTTGAGACCAGATATCTGAAACATAAAATGACACCGACATTCAAGGGCTACGGCGGTTTTCCTGCCGCAGCCTGCGTGTCGGTTAACGAAGAGATAATCCATGGCATACCTTCCGACAAAAGGATACTGAAGGAAGGAGATATCGTAAGCATTGATATAGGCGGCACCTATCACGGATACAACAGTGATGCTGCCCGTACATTCCCGGTAGGCAAAATCAGCGCCGAGGATCAGAAGCTGATCGATGTCACCCGTCAGAGCTTCTTCGAAGGCATCAAATATGCTATGGAAGGTTACAGGATACACGACATCGGTCATGGTGTACAGGAATATGCTGAGAAACACGGTATGGGTGTTATCAGAGATTATACCGGTCACGGTACCGGATCCAGACTTCATGAGGATCCGCTGATTCCTAACTATGGCAGACCGGGTACAGGTGCCAAAATCAAACGCAACATGACGCTGGCAGTAGAACCGATGCTGGCACTGGGGACCTACGAATGCAGGACCCTGGGCAACAACTGGACAGTAGTGACACTGGATGGCAGAAATGCTGCTCACTACGAAAACACAATATTGATCACCGATGGTGAACCTGAGATTTTAACTCTGTAATTGGAGGGAATTAATGGCTAAGAATAATACCATAGAGGCGATGGGCACAGTTGTTGATGCACAGCCTAACGCAATGTTCAAGGTCAAGCTTGAAAATGGGTTCGAGGTACTCGCGCACATTTCCGGCAAGATCAGAATGAACTATATCAGAATACTGCCTGGCGACAGGGTCAAGGTTGAGCTTTCACCATACGACCTTACAAGAGGCAGAATAACCTGGCGTGAGAAGTAAACCTTATACGGTGCTGCCGTAAAAGGAATACAGGTTGATTCTCGTTTTAGGAGGAATTAGAAATGAAAGTAAGAGCTTCAGTTAAGCCGATGTGCGACAAGTGCAAAGTAATCAAGAGACACGGTCGTGTAATGGTTATTTGCGAAAATCCTAAGCACAAGCAGAGACAGGGCTAGTCAGTTTCTTATTTGCTACTGACTTTACACGTATCAAAAAAAGAACAGGATTTTATATAGCAAAAATGCTAATATAAGGTGTTCGCGCTCAAGGGATTACTATGCCTTGAGCACTTTGTGCGAATACAGCAAGATCATTGCTGTTCATTCAGTTCAGTAAGCGCTGCAGGACCGGGATCTGCAGGCAGACGCTTAGAAAATCATGGAACACCCGTCTATATCGCCCCCGGAACGGCGACGGAAGATGGGAAAGGAGGAACCAAATGGCAAGAATTGCCGGAGTTGACCTGCCAAGAGATAAGAGGATCGAATACGGTCTGACATACATCTATGGTATTGGTCTGCACACATCGAGAGAAATTCTCAAGAAGGCAGATGTTGACCCTGACATCAGAGTCAAGGATCTGACAGAAGAAGACGCTGGTAAGATCAGAAGAGTCATCGATGCTGACTACATGGTAGAGGGTGATCTCAGAAGAGAAGTATCACTGAACATCAAGAGACTCATGGAGATCGGTTCTTACAGAGGTATCAGACACAGAAGAGGTCTGCCTGTAAGAGGACAGAAGACAAAGACCAACGCAAGAACCCGCAAGGGACCTAAGCGTCTGGCTGGAAAGAAGAGATAAGGGGAAGGAGGTATAAGCAATGGCTGCTAAGAAAGTAGTAAGAAGAAAGAAAAGAGAACGTAAGAACGTTGAGAGAGGCCAGGCTCATATCCAGTCCACCTTCAACAATACACTTATCACTCTGACCGACATGGACGGAAACGCACTTAGCTGGTCCAGCGCAGGATCGAATGGTTTCAGAGGCTCCCGTAAGAGCACACCATTCGCAGCAGCAGAGGCAGCAACAGTTGCAGCAAAGGCAGCAATGGAGCACGGTCTGAAGACTGTAGAAGTCTACGTTAAGGGACCTGGTTCCGGCAGAGATTCTGCTGTAAGAGCGCTCGAGACTGCAGGTCTCAAGGTAACCATGATCAAGGATATCACACCTATCCCGCA
>ONHU01000087.1 GCA_900317675.1 uncultured Eubacteriales bacterium | reverse complement strand
TAAGACAATGGCTCTTGAACTCTTCAAGCCTTTCATCATGAGAGAGCTGACAGAAAGAGAGATCGCTCAGAATACAAAACAGGCCAGACTCATGGTCGAAAGGGCAGACACAGAGGTATGGGATGTACTTGATTACATCATCAAGGATCACCCGGTACTCCTCAACCGTGCCCCTACACTTCACAGACTCGGCATCCAGGCGTTCGAGCCGGTACTGGTCGAAGGAAAAGCTATCAAGCTGCATCCGCTCGTATGTACAGCGTTCAATGCTGACTTCGACGGAGACCAGATGGCTGTACACGTACCGCTGTCAGTTGAGGCTCAGGCAGAAGCCAGATTCCTCATGCTTTCAGTCAACAACATCCTCGCTCCTAAGGACGGATCTCCTATCACGATCCCTACTCAGGACATGATCCTCGGAAGTTACTATCTGACACATCCGGGCAGCGTCGAGAGAGGACGTCCTGCTGAAAGAGGCGATGGAAAGTGCTTCGCGGACTACGATGAGATGATCATGGCTTACCAGACAGGTGTTGTCGGCATCCATGCAAGAGTCAAGGTACGCTGCCGCGCTTATGAAGGCGATCCGGGCAAGCTGGTAGAGTCCACAGTAGGAAGATTTATCTTCAACAGAGGACTTCCTCAGGACCTCGGCTTCGTAGACAGAGAAAAAGATCCGTATTCACTCGAGGTCGATTTCCTCTGCGAGAAGAAGGCGCTCGGAAAGATCATCGCTGCCTGCTTCAAGGTACACGGCAATACAGAGACAGCCCTGATGCTTGACTATATCAAGGATACAGGATATCACTACTCGACAGTCAGCGCTGTAACCATCAGCATCTCTGACATGGAGATCCCTGAGGCTAAGGCACAGATCGTCGGTGAAGCAGAAAAAGAAGTAGACACTTACGAAGCTCTCTACAAGCGCGGACTTATGTCCAACAAGGAGAGATATGACAAGGTTATCGCCACATGGAGAAAGGCTACATCCGACACAGCTGACGCTCTGATGGAAAACCTCGGCACGATGAACAACCTGTACATCATGGCTAATTCCGGAGCCAGAGGTAACAAGTCACAGATCAGCCAGATCGGCGGAATGAGAGGACTTATGGCAAACGCTACAGGTCATACTGTAGAGATTCCTATCAAGTCCAACTTCCGTGAGGGCCTGTCCATACTGGAGTACTTCATTTCATCGAACGGCGCCCGTAAGGGACTGACCGATACAGCTCTGAGAACAGCTGACTCCGGTTATCTGACAAGAAGACTCGTAGATATCTCTCACAGCATCATCATCAATGAAGAGGACTGCGGTACACAGGAAGGTATCGAGATCCGCGCATTCATGGACGGCAAAGAAGAGATCGAGAAACTCTGGCAGAGAATCGCCGGAAGATTCGCTATTGAGGATGTCATTGATCCGAAGACAGGTGAAGTCATCGTCGGAAAGGATGAATACATCACTGATGAGATAGCTCAGGAAATCGAGAGACGCGGTGTTGAGACTGTAATGATCAGATCTGCTATGACATGCCGCGCTAAGAGCGGACTCTGTGCTAAGTGCTATGGTAAAAACATGGCTACCGGCAGAATGGTACTCCCGGGCGAGGCAGTCGGAATCATCGCAGCTCAGTCGATCGGTGAGCCGGGTACTCAGCTGACAATGAGAACATTCCATACAGGCGGTGTAGCCGGATCCGATATCACTCAGGGTCTTCCGAGAGTAGAGGAGCTGTTCGAGGCACGTAAGCCTAAGGGTCTCGCTGAGATCTGCGAAGGCGATGGAGTCGTTACAGCTATCGAGCCAAGAGACGACAATAAGACAGACGTTATCGTAAAAGAAGAAGGCGGGGAAAGAAACTACGTTATCCCGTTCGGAGCAAGGATCAACGTCGAAGTCGGTCAGGAAGTCAAGGCCGGAAGCCAGATCACCAAGGGACCTCTGGATCCTCATGACATCATGAGACTCAACGGAGTCCAGGGCGTTTATGAGTATCTTCTCAGAGAAGTCCAGAGAGTATATAAGACCCAGGGTGTAGACATCAATGACAAGCACATCGAGATCATCGTCAGCCAGATGCTTTCCAAGTACAAAGTAGAGAAGCCTGGAGACACAGGACTTCTTCCTGGCGGACAGTACTCAAGAAGAGAACTCGAAGAGGCAAATGCCAAGGCAGAGGCTGAGGGCGGAGAACCTGCTACAGCAGGAAGACAGCTCCTCGGTATCACCAAGGCAGCTCTCGCTACTTCGTCATTCCTGTCAGCTGCTTCTTTCCAGGAGACAACAAGAGTACTCACAGATGCTTCTATCAAGGGCAAGACTGACAGGCTCGAAGGTCTCAAGGAAAACGTCATGATCGGTAAGCTCATCCCGGCCGGTACCGGAATGAAGAGATACAGCGATCTTGAAGTCGATTACGGTGCAAACGACTGGATGATGCATCCGACTGAAGTTCCTAGAATCTATGATGACGCACCGGCAGAAGATGCTCCTGCAGGAGCAGAGGCCGGTAATGCGGCAGAAGCTGAAACTGAAGAAAAACCGACAGTATACGGGGAAACCTATATTCCTGAATAACTCAAAAAATGCTGGCAAAGTATTGACTTATCAATGCTTTGCCAGTAAAATTATGAAGTTCGAGACTCTCTGACCGGGAGTCATGGGCAAATAATCAAAAATATCAGAAGAAAGGAGAAAAGAATGCCTACTATCAATCAGTTAGTACGTCAGGGAAGACAGAGCACTGTTAAGAAGTCAACAGCTCCTGCTCTTGGTAAGAACATGAACACTCTTCACAAGACTCTTACCAACGTTAACTCCCCTCAGAAGAGAGGAGTATGCGTAGCAGTTAAGACTGTTACTCCTAAGAAGCCTAATTCAGCCCTGAGAAAGGTAGCCAGAGTTCGTCTGACCAACGGAATGGAAGTTACTGCTTACATCCCTGGTATCGGACACAACCTGCAGGAGCACAGCGTTGTTCTTGTAAGAGGCGGCAGAGTTAAGGACCTCCCTGGTGTAAGATATCACATCATCAGAGGAACACTCGATGCTTCCGGAGTTGCCAACAGAGGACAGGGCCGTTCAAAGTACGGTGCAAAGAGACCTAAGGTTAAGAAGTAATTCAGAAGGTTTCACTACAATTATTTATTATTACTAGTACTAGGCATTCTTTTATATAAAGAGCGCCGCGGGGACTGGCCGGCGAGTAAGGCAGCTGGATCTGCTGTCTGAAGAAGATCACCGGGGCAGTCAACGAGTACCTATTCAATTCCAGAAGGAGGGAAGAGAAGTGCCAAGAAAAGGTAACACACCTAAGAGAGACGTTCTTCCTGATCCTGTATACGGCAGCGTAGTAGTTGCTAAGCTGATCAACAGCATCATGCTCGACGGTAAGAAGGGTGTAGCTCAGACTATCGTTTATGACGCATTCGATAAGATCAGAGAGAAGACAGGTGAGGAACCTCTCGAAGTATTTGAGAAGGCAATGAATAACATTATGCCAGTTCTCGAAGTTAAAGCTAGAAGAATCGGTGGTGCGAACTATCAGGTTCCTATCGAAGTAAGACCGGAGAGAAGACAGACTCTCGGCCTGAGATGGCTGACCAGATACACCAGAGCAAGAAGTGAGAGAAAGATGTCTGACAGACTTGCCGGTGAGATCCTTGATGCTGCTAACAATACAGGTTCATCCGTCAAGAAGAAGGAAGATACCCACAAGATGGCAGAAGCTAACAAGGCATTCGCACACTTCAGATTCTAGTCTGCAGAAACGGACATATATGCAGACAGAATCATATGTAAGCAGATAGAAAGGAGGAAATAATGGGAAGAGCATTTGCGCTTGAACATACCAGAAATATTGGTATCATGGCTCACATCGATGCCGGAAAAACAACGACAACAGAGAGAATTCTCTTCTATACCGGCAGGACGCACAAGCTGGGCGAGACCCACGAAGGTGCAGCTACTATGGACTGGATGGAGCAGGAGCAGGAACGCGGAATCACCATTACTTCCGCCGCTACTACTGCTCAGTGGAAACACACAAGAATCAACATTATTGACACTCCGGGTCACGTGGACTTTACCGTTGAGGTTGAAAGATCACTGCGTGTTCTGGATGGAGCAGTAATGGTACTCTGCGCCAAGGGCGGAGTCGAGCCTCAGAGTGAGACTGTATGGAGACAGGCTGAGAAATACGGAGTTCCGAGAATGATTTTCGTCAACAAGATGGATATCCTCGGCGCGAACTATTTCAGAGTCCTGGATATGATCCATGACAGACTCAAGGCCAATGCAGTAGCTGTTCAGATCCCGATCGGTTCAGAAGCGGATTTTGTCGGTATCATCGACCTTATCAAGATGAAAGCCGAGATCTATCATGATGACGATCTGGGCAAGGTATATGAAGAGCAGGAAATCCCTGCAAATATGCTTGACGAAGCTAAGGCATGGAGAGACAAGATGCTCGAGTCTGTCGCCGAGGCTGATGAGGATATCATGATGATGTATCTCGAAGGAGAAGACATTCCTGAAGAGGACATCAAGAAGGCAATCCGCAAGCAGACAATCAAGGGTGAGATGTATCCTGTTTTCTGCGGATCAGCTTATAAGAACAAAGGCGTTCAGCTGATGCTTGACGGAGTCGTTGACTATATGCCGTCACCGCTGGATATTCCTGCAATTAAGGGTGTAAACCCTTATACAGACAAGGAAGAAGAAAGACCTGCATCAGACAAAGAGCCTTTCTCTGCGCTCGCATTCAAGATCATGGCAGATCCGTTCGTCGGAAAGCTTGCGTTCTTCAGAGTCTACTCAGGTACGCTTGAATCAGGCTCGCATGTATATAACGCGACCAAAGACCGTAAGGAAAGGATCGGCCGTATCCTGCAGATGCACGCCAACCATCGTAACGAGATAGAGATGGTCTATTCCGGAGATATCGCAGCTGCCGTCGGACTCAAGTTCACTACAACCGGTGACACACTGTGCGATGAGAAGCACCCTATCATTCTGGAATCCATGGAATTCCCGGATCCTGTTATTGAGATCGCAATCGAGCCTAAGACCAAGATCGGTCAGGAAAAGATGGGACTCGCGCTTGCCAAGCTGGCTGAGGAAGACCCTACTTTCAGGACTTATACCAACCCTGAGACCGGTCAGACTATCATTGCCGGAATGGGCGAACTGCATCTTGAAATCATCGTTGACAGACTCCTCAGAGAGTTTAAGGTCGAGGCCAATGTCGGTAAGCCTCAGGTTTCCTACAAAGAAACAGTCAGGGGCACAGCAGATGTCGACTGCAAGCATGCAAAGCAGTCAGGCGGAAGCGGACAGTATGGTCATGTCAAGATCAGACTTTATCCGAGAGAGCCGGGCGAAGGATTCGAATTCAAGAATTCCATCGTCGGCGGAGCTATTCCTAAGGAATACATCCCGAAGATCCAGGAAGGTATTGAAGAGGCGATGCAGGCAGGACCTCTCGCAGGATATAACGTCGTTGATGTCGGCGTAGAGCTTTATGACGGATCTTATCACGAGGTCGATTCCTCGGATATGGCATTCAAGATCGCCGGATCCAAGGCGTTCAAGGAAGCTGTCATGAAAGCGGATCCGGTACTCCTCGAGCCTATTTTCAAGGTTGAGGTCACAGTTCCGGACAACTACATGGGAGATGTTATCGGGGATATCAGCTCAAGAAGAGGAAGAATCGAAGGTTCAGACATCCTGAACGGCGCAGCCGTTATCAGAGGCATGGTGCCGCTGTCAGAGATGTTCGGATATGCAACCGACCTGCGTTCAAGAACACAGGGAAGAGGCGTATACGTAATGCAGTTCGACCACTTCGAGAAGCTCCCTGACAGTCTCGCAGAGAAGATCATCAGATAATAATCAATTAATCATTTCATTCATTTTTCATGACTATTTAACAAGGAGATGTAAAATGGCAAAGCAGAAATACGAGAGAACCAAACCGCATATCAACATCGGAACAATCGGCCACGTTGACCACGGTAAAACAACTCTTACAGCAGCTATCACATCCGTACTGAACAGAAAGTATGGACTTGGCGGCGACGTAGCATTCGATCAGATCGACAAGGCGCCTGAAGAAAAGGCAAGAGGAATCACGATCTCAACAGCACACGTAGAGTATGAGACACCGAACAGACACTACGCACACGTAGACTGCCCGGGACACGCAGACTATGTAAAGAACATGATCACCGGAGCAGCTCAGATGGACGGAGCAATCCTGGTAGTAGCAGCAACAGACGGTCCAATGCCACAGACAAGAGAGCACATTCTTCTGTCAAGACAGGTAGGCGTACCATACATCATCGTATTCCTGAACAAGTGTGACATGGTAGACGACGAGGAGCTTCTTGACCTGGTAGAGATGGAAGTAAGAGAG
>ONHU01000036.1 GCA_900317675.1 uncultured Eubacteriales bacterium | reverse complement strand
TATGTTGTCGTACTTGTCTTTTTTGACCTTCTGCTGTATGCAGGCAACCTTCAAAGTGTTCATTTTATACTCCTTTGCTTACATCAACGAGATCACTGCGGTTCCGGCAATCATCAGGATCATGCCTATGATCTTGCTCAGTGTTGCAGGCTTCTTTTCTATTCCGAGGAACCCGACTGCATCGATCAGCAGTCCGGCCCCCATCATTCCTATAAGATTCAGGATCGTCACGATACCGGTTCCGAGCATAGGGGCGGTGATCGCATTGCCTTCGACGACGATGATCGATAAAGCCCCTCCGGCTGCCATCCATGGCCTGAATCCTCTGATCAGGCCTGTTCCTCTGATCCCTTCATCATATATCGCTGTGCGTCCTTTCATGACCGAGATGATGCAGATCAGCAGAAGTGTAGTGATAAGACCGACACTCATGGATATAAGCGTGGCCTTCGTCGCGGATCCGACGATCATATTCAGTCTGCCGTTGATCGCTACCTGAGCTGCGCAGGCGAAGCCGTTTGCGGCTGCAAGCAGAATATACAGGATCACACTGCCGCCCTTTTGCTTCCCGTCCGGATCCGAGTTCCCTGCTGTCCTGATTCCGTTGACCAGAGCCGCTCCGATGATTACGATCGCGGCTCCAAGCGCTCTTGCTGCGGACATTCTTACGACTGCTGAGCCAAGCAGACCCAGATGATCGATCAGAAGACCTGCCATCGTCTGTCCGAAACAGATTATCATGACATTTCTGGCGCTCCCCAGATGAGGAAGGCATACGACATTAAGCGTAATGATGGCTGTGCCGCAGGATCCGCCGAGCCAGATCCAGAAAGGATATGACGCGATTTCTCCGAATGGAATACTGAAATCTTTTTCCGTGAACAGAATAATGAATGCGAGGATAAAGCCGGCAACGATAAAACTGAGGACCGCAGTCATATACGGAGATCTGTAATCCTCTCTTATCCTGCCGTTGACACTGGCCTGTGCCGTCGACGCGGCTCCTGCTGCAATACCTGTCAGGATCGCCAGCATGCTGCTACCTTATCCAGCTCTCATCAGAAGGGTTGTCTCTGAAAGCTTTGAGCCTTTTGATGTCCCCTGCGCTGATATAGTCCTGCTCGGCTGCGACTTCGATCACTGTATCGAAATCTGTAAGCGAGGTCCACTCGATATCTGCTTCTGCCATCCTGTCAATGCCCTTCTTCATGCCATATGTCATGATTGAGATGACTCCGAGAACATCTGCTCCCGCCTCTCTGAGGACTTTGACAGTATCTATACAGCTGCCTCCGGTAGAGATCAGGTCTTCTACAACAACGACCTTCTGCCCCGGAAGGAGTTTTCCCTCGATCTGATTGCCTCTGCCGTGGTCTTTGGCTCCTGATCTTACATATCCCATAGGAAGATCCATCAGGTGAGCTGTTATAGCTGCGTGAGCAATTCCGGCAGTAGCTGTTCCCATCAGAACTTCCGCCTGAGGGAACAGATCTCTGATCACCTCTGCGAGTGAATTCTCTACATCCGTCCTGACATCAGGCGCGGTAAGGGTCAGCCTGTTGTCACAGTAGATCGGGCTTTTGATCCCGCTTGCCCATGTGAACGGCTCTTCAGGTCTCAGAAAAACGGCTTTGATCTTCAGAAGATCCTGTGCTATCAGTCTTGCGATTTCTTTTCTTCTTTCCATAGTTTTTCCTCTTTATTGTATTAATGGCAAGCGCATCATGCTCTTGCCATCATTGGTATCATACTGTATTGTGCGTATTGCAGAAGCTGCTGAGCTTATCCGATGAAATCAGCCCTGCATGTCTGGTATGCTTCGATAGGATTCGAAGCAGCCGTGATAGACCTTCCGACTACTATATAGTCAGCGCCCTGGTCCCTTGCGTCAGCAGGTGTCATGACTCTTTTCT
This sequence comes from uncultured Eubacteriales bacterium, assembly GCA_900317675.1. GTDB lineage: Bacteria > Bacillota > Clostridia > Peptostreptococcales > Anaerovoracaceae > Crickella. Next base: position 22,293 of record ONHU01000036.1, on the reverse strand, counting down.
GGTCTCCTTTGCTGTCGCCTGCGAGTCTGATCCCCGGTGTGACCGTCAGGAAATCCATACCGCAGGTCATGTGGATCTCTGCAGCCTCATGAGCAGAGCAAACCACTCCGTCAAGGCCGGCCTCTCTGGCATTCAGCGCATACTGCTTCACAACATCCTTAAGCGGCATATCTATCAGCAGTTCATTGTGCATTACTGCCTCATCAGTTGATGTCAGCTGCGTAACTGCGATGAGTTTCGGTTTTTCAGCATACCTTGCAGCACCGAGCATGAGCCCTTCTCTGGCTGCTTTCATCATTGCAATGCCTCCGCCCGCGTGGACATTGACCATGTCTACACCGTAAGCTCCGAGCACCTGCATGGATTTTTTGACCGTATTAGGTATATCATGAAGTTTGAGATCCAGGAACACCTTGTGACCTCTCTCCTTGAGCGAAGTAATGATCCCAGGACCCTCTGCATAGAACAGCTCCATGCCTATCTTGACAAAAGGTCTGCTGACAGAAACGCTGATATCGTCACAGCGAACGACCTCGGATCTGATCTTGTTGAGTCTGTCGAGAAATCTGATAGTTTCCTCTGCGCTTGCAAAATCACATGCGATTATTACGTCTTTGCCCATTTCGTTTCTCCGATCTGCTGCTTCAAGCGTGATTTATACTATATGCGTCATCCCTTAACTCTATAGTCCCGATTTGTGCCTATACATATTTATTATACAATAAAAGTGCCGGTACCGGCACTTTATATTTGTCTTTTATTCCCCAATCTGCCGGGAACACCCTTTATTATAATAAAAGAAATCAGTGCGCCGCGCCTATGATTTCCCTGAGACTTCTGATCCCGTATTTTTCCATTGCTGCAGGCAGACCGTTCACTATATCGCGTGAAGCGAACGGATCAGTCAGGTTGGCAGCGCCGACTTCAACTGCCGCTGCTCCGGCCATCATCATCTCCAGGACGTCTTCTGCAGTTGAGATTCCCCCCATCCCCACAACAGGGATCTTCACAGCATCATACACCTGATAAACCATGCGAAGAGCAACAGGAAGCACTGCAGGGCCCGAGTAGCCTCCGGTGGTATTCGCCAGTATAGGCTTCCTGCTTCTGAGACTGATCCTCATCCCCAGAAGAGTGTTGATCAGGCTGATGCCGTCTGCGCCGGCAGCCTCACACGCTCTGGCGATCTCTGTGATGTCGGTAACATTCGGAGTGAGCTTTATGATCAGCGGTTTATCTGTTGTTCTGCGCACTGCGCGCACCACCTCTGCGGCCATGCCCGGGTCTGTACCGAAGCTCATTCCCCCTCCGTGTACATTCGGGCAGCTGATATTGATCTCAAGCCATCCGACCTGCTCCTGCGCAGCAAGCAGCTCAGCAGTATATGTATAATCACTGATCGAAAACCCGCTGACATTCGCCATAACAGGCTTGCTGAACACTGCAGCCAGCTTCGGCAGCTCTTCAGAGATGACTTTTTCCACTCCCGGATTCTGAAGACCTACTGCATTGAGCATCCCCGAAGGGCACTCTGCTATTCTCGGTGTCTCGTTTCCGAATCTCGGCTCCTTAGTGGTTCCCTTGAAGGAAAATGTTCCCAGGCAGTTGATATCATAGAGCTCAGCGAACTCATATCCGTAGCCGAAAGTGCCTGATGCCGGGATCACCGGATTGTCCAGTGTGATACCGCAGAGATCAACTTTAGTATCTACCATAGTATTTCCTCCGTTCTCAGCACAGGTCCGTCCTTGCATATGCGCTTGTAGCCTCCGGCCGTCCTGATGCTGCAGCCCATGCACGCACCGAATCCGCAGCCCATGCGCTCCTCAAAGCTCATCTGTCCGCTGATTCCGGCGTCCTTATATACTTCTCTGAACACAGCCCTCAGCATAGGTTCAGGTCCGCATGTGTAGAAATGCGTGAACTGTCTGTATTCCGTATCAGCATCCTCTGCAAGACAGGACGCTTCGCATTCACACGCAAGTTCCCTGAAGGCATCTGTAACAAAACCCTGTATGCCCGCGCTTCCGTCAGCAGTCGCGACAATGGTCCGGCAGCCGAGTTCTTCAAATTCGCTGACATAGTACATTTCCTCTGATGTATTGAATCCGAGAATCACAGTTACGTCCGCGCCCTGATCTGTCAGTCTTCTGGCTGCAAGATACAGAGGAGGGATCCCTACGCCTCCCCCGATCAGAACAGGATGAGCCCCTGCGTCCGAAAGATCGTATCCATTCCCCAGACCAGTAAGCACATCAAGCTTTTTGCCCGATTCAAAACGGGTCATCTCTTCAGTTCCGGCCCCGAGGACTTTATAGATTACCGTGACGACTCCGTCATCTGCTCCTTCTGAAGAAGGATATGTCACATCGTTCACACTGATCGGACGTCTCAGAAAGTGTCCGTCAAGCCTGATATCGATGAACTGTCCCGGTGCGGTAACAGCGCCTGTGTCGCCCTCCAGCCTCATCCGGTATGTGGTCGGTGTAAGTGCCGTGTTTTCCGTGATTGTAAATATTCCCTGTTTCATATCTGTATCACCGCGGTTCGTATCTGTCTGATTCCGGCCGGTATCAGGCATCGATCGTCGATATCGTCTGTGTAGTTTCCTCAAGTACGTCGAGCAGCACGCGTACTGTATCAAGCGAGGTGAAGAGTGTTGCGTTGTTTTCACTTGCGCATTGTCTGATCAGAGCTCCGTCATTAGCCTGGACATGATCTCCTACCTTTCTGGTATTGATGATATACGCAATGTGACCGTTTCTGATCGCCTCAAGGATCTCATCAGAGCCTTCGCTGATCTTCTTCATTTCTCTGGTGCGGATGCCGTTTTCCTTGAGGAATCTTGCGGTTCCCGGAGTACCCTCAATATTGAATCCAAGATTATAGAATCTGCGGATGAGAGGAAGAGCTTCCGCCTTATCATCACCTGCCAGAGTAGCGAACACAGTTCCGTAGTTACGAAGTTTTGTCCCGGAAGCAGTAAGCGCCTTGTAGAGCGCTCTGTTGAGCTTGTTATCGTATCCTATCGCTTCTCCGGTGGACTTCATCTCAGGCGAGAGATATGTATCGAGGCCCTTGATCTTGTTGAAGCTGAACACAGGGACCTTGACATAGTATCTTTTCTTTTCTTCCGGATACAGGTCGAATATGCCCTGTTCCTTCAAGGTTTTGCCCAGGATAACATCTGTGGCCATATCTGCCAGGCTGTAGCCGGTCGACTTGGACAGGAAAGGCACAGTTCTTGAGGACCTCGGATTGACCTCGATAATATATACATCGTCCTTGTCATCAACGATAAACTGGATATTATACAGGCCCACGATCCCGATACCTGTTCCCAGAGCCTTGGCATACTGCAGGATCTTGCCTTTGACTTTGTTGCTTATTGAGAATGTCGGATAGACTGAAATGGAATCGCCTGAGTGGATACCTGTTCTTTCGACCAGTTCCATGATGCCGGGAACGAATACATCTCTGCCGTCGCATACAGCATCGACTTCGACTTCCTTTCCCAGGATGTATTTATCAACCAGGACAGGCTTGTCCTCGTCGATCTCTACAGCGGTCTTGAGATACTGTCTGAGCTGATTCTCATCGCCGACGATCTGCATAGCGCGGCCGCCGAGTACAAATGACGGTCTGACAAGTACCGGATATCCGATCTCTGAGGCTGCCCTGACACCGTCTTCTATCTTAGTCACAGCGCGCCCAGGAGGCTGAGGTATTCCGAGTTCTTCAAGGACTTTTTCGAATCTGTCTCTGTTCTCTGCCCTGTCGATCGCTTCACAGTCAGTACCGATCAGCTTGACGCCCCTCTTCATCAGAGGTTCCGCGAGATTGATCGCTGTCTGGCCGCCGAGAGTTGCAATAACGCCCTCAGGATTCTCAAAATCTATGATCGCCATGACATCCTCGACTGTCAGAGGCTCAAAATACAGCTTGTCTGCTGTCGTATAGTCTGTCGAAACAGTCTCCGGATTGTTGTTTATTATGATTGCTTCGTATCCTGCTCTCTTGATTGTCTGTACAGCATGTACCGTGGAGTAGTCGAACTCGACTCCCTGTCCGATCCTTATCGGACCTGCTCCGAGTACGATGATTTTCTTTTTGTCGGTGAGTATTGATTCGTTGTCACCTGTATATGAAGAGTACAGATAGGCGATGTACTTGCCGGTATGCAGAGTATCTACCATCCTGAACACAGGAATTATGCCGTTCTTCTTTCTCTTGCTGTAGATCTCTTCTTCTGTAAGATTCCAGAGTCTTGCGATCTCTTTGTCTGAGAAGCCCATGATCTTGGCTTCGCGCAGGGTCCTGACATCATTGACCCTCTCCTTGAGAGTCTTTTCCATGCTGACAATAGATCTGAATGCCTCGAGGAAAATCTCGGTGATCCCGCAGACCTTATGGATCTCCTGAACAGTGATTCCTCTGCGGAGAAGCTCAGCGACAGCATAGATATTGTCATCTCTGAACTCGGCGATGTATTCCATGAGATTGTTCCTGCTCATCCCGTCAAATTTGTCCATATGGAGATGGCATACGCCGGTCTCAAGGGATCTGATGGATTTGAGGAAGCTCTCTGTAAGTGTCGCGCCGATACCCATGACCTCGCCTGTTGCCTTCATCTGTGTTCCGAGCAGATTGGAAGCGTCAGAGAATTTGTCAAACGGGAATCTTGGGAACTTGGCTACGATGTAGTCGAGAGAAGGCTCGGTGCTGCCTTTTCCTCCGGCGACCTCGATCTCATCAAGTGTCATTCCGACAGCGATCTTAGCTGTGACCCTGGCTATAGGGTAGCCGGAAGCCTTGGAGGCGAGTGCCGAAGATCTGGATACGCGAGGGTTGACCTCGATCAGATAATATTCGCTCGTCTCCGGATGCAGAGCGAACTGAACGTTGCAGCCGCCTTCTATTTTGAGTTCTCTGATGATCTTGATCGCTGAATCATTGAGCATCTTAAGATCATGATCGTTCAATGAAAGTATAGGAGCTACGACAATCGAATCACCGGTGTGGACTCCGACAGGATCGACATTTTCCATTCCGCAGATTGTGATGGCTTTGTCGGTGCCGTCACGCATGACCTCGAACTCGATTTCCTTATAACCCTTAACTGACTTTTCTACAAGGACCTGATGCACAGGTGAAAGGTTGAAGGCATTGATCGCTATATCTTCAAGTTCCTTTTCATCATTGGCAAAACCTCCGCCGGTGCCTCCGAGTGTGAAGGCCGGTCTGAGAACAACCGGGTAGCCTATATCAAGAGCGGCTTTTTTGGCCTCTTCAATACTGTAAGTGATCTCGCTTGGGATGACCGGTTCTCCGATCGACTGACACATTTCCTTGAACAGTTCCCTGTCCTCGGCTCTCTCGATAGACTCGCCCGGCGTACCGAGAAGCTCAACGCGGCACTCTTTGAGAACCCCCTTCTTCTCAAGCTGCATAGCGAGGTTCAGTCCTGTCTGTCCTCCTATTCCCGGCACGATAGCGTCCGGTCTTTCATATCTGAGGATCTTGGCTATGTACTCAAGTGTGAGAGGCTCCATATAGACTTTATCCGCAATGGATGTATCCGTCATGATTGTTGCCGGATTGGAGTTACAGAGTATTACCTCATATCCCTCTTCCTTAAGCGCGAGACATGCCTGCGTGCCTGCATAGTCGAATTCCGCTGCCTGACCGATCACGATCGGTCCCGAACCAATGATTAAAACCTTTTTGATATCTTTTCTTTTAGCCATAACTTTCTTTCTACTCCCATTTATAAACCGGTTTTCCGTCACATACTGTCAGGACATTGACACCTGTTACTCTCCATCCTTCAAAAGGCGTTGCCCTTCCTTTTGAAAGAAAATCAAGTTCAGGTGTGATCGTCCATTCCGCTGACATATTCCATACTGAATAATCGTTTCCGAGAGGTATGCCGAATCTCCTCCTCGGATTATATACCAGAAGCTGCTCGAGCTTTTCCATCGTGATGATACCCGGAAGCACCAGATATGTATAAAGCAGAGGAAAAGCTGTCTCTATTCCGACGATGCCGAATGCAGACTTTTCAAGCCCGCGGGATTTTTCTTCGGCTGAATGCGGCGCATGATCTGTCGCGATGCAGTCGATCGTGCCATCGATGATCCCTTCTATCAGAGCTTCTCTGTCGGAAGCGCTGCGTATCGGAGGATTCATCTTCCATTTCCCGTCTTCTTCGAGCATGCTGTCATCCAGAAGCAGATAATGAGGCGCCGTCTCGCATGTGACATCCACACCTTCTGCCTTGGCCTTACGTATGATATCTACACTCTCCTTTGTCGAGATGTGGCATACATGGTAAGCGCAGCCTGTCTCGCCGGCGAGCTTCAGATCTCTGGCGATCTGCCCCCATTCAGATTCTGAGCAGATCCCGCGGTGACCATGCGCTGCCGCATAATCCCCGTCATGTATATAACCTCCTTTGAGAAGGCTGTTGTCCTCGCAGTGAGCGGTGATGATCTTGCCGAGAGACTTCGCTTTCAGCATTGCCTGTCTCATGACATCATCCGACTGGACCCCGTGGCCGTCATCTGAGAACGCAATGCAGCTGCCGCTCATTGCCTCCATATCTGTGAGCTCTGCGCCCTTCTGACCGATGGTGATCGCCGCATAAGGATATACGTTGATGCATGCGTCACGGTCTATGACCGCCTGCTGCAGAGCAAGGTTTTCAGGGCTGTCAGAGACCGGATCGAGGTTGGGCATAGTGCACACTGCGGTATACCCGCCATGCGCTGCTGCCGCAGAGCCGGATGCGATCGTCTCTTTATAAGAAAAGCCCGGTTCTCTGAAGTGTACATGCACATCGCAAAAACCGGGAAGAATAGTATATTGAGAAGACAGATCGACACCTGCTTCACGAAGCATCCTGATATCTATCGTAGGGCTGAACTCAATCTTATCTGAATTGATTCTGTTCATCAGCCGCCTCCTTTATCTTAAATCGCTCTATGGTAACAACATTCTCTTAGCCGTGTCAATAAGACTCGGATTATTTAAAAAAGATCATTCTGAAAAAGCATTGCATGTCGGCCATTTTCCGAACGTTCCGCCATAATATGACAGAATTTGTCGGTAAACAGCCTTTTTCACTCCGATAATATCCTCATAAGCAGAAGTTTCCCGTCGTTTATGGATATCTGTGCTGTCCTGCCGGGAAGCACCTCGTTGCTGGTCGCGTACTGGTAATACGGATGTATACAGGCATCCTCCAGACAGAATTTCGCATCTCTGATGCTCACGCCGGAAGCTGTTCCTTCAATAGCGACAAGTGAAAAGAAAGGATACTCTCCGCTGACACTTGCGTATCCGCTGCGTTCAGGACTTCCTGTTATCAGCTCCATCTCTGAATGATCATCGACGATCATACCATGGCAGCCATGATTGCAGAGCAGGATCAGGCTGTATGTGTTGACCAGCGTGTGATCGAATCGCCCGCCAATCACTCCGATCAGCAGGAAATCCCGGAAGCCTCTCTTCATTCCCTCTTTCAGCGCGTAGACGCTGTCTGTATCATCCTTGGCAACAGGGAGTGTAATGGTCTCTGTCTCCAGATGCGGATCATCAGCGGAGTCAAAATCCCCCACGATAAGCGAAGGCTCAGCCCCGAGATCTTTCATGTGTCTTAGTCCGCTGTCGCAGTATATAACATAATCATCGTCTTTTAAGTATGAGCGGATACGGCTGTATCTGCCTATATCCGCCCCTCCGACTATCACACATCTGTTTCCGTCATCAGATGGCATTTTTTACCTCACGTAATCAAATTTAATTTCCCGGCTGCATTCTGCTGAGTATATCCCTTGCAACGAATACACCGCTTGCTGACGCGTGGGAAAGCGAGTGCGTTACTCCGCTTCCGTCACCTATCATGTACAGACCGCTGTATTTTGTTTCAAGTCTCTCGTTGACCCTTACTTCCATATTGTAGAACTTGACTTCTACGCCATAGAGGAGGGTGTCATCGTTGGCAGTACCCGGGGCGATCTTGTCAAGAGCGTAGATCATCTCGATGATACCGTCGAGGATCCTCTTAGGGAGAACAAGGCTCAGATCACCCGGTTCTGCTTTGAGTGTCGGGGTCACAAAGCTGTCGGCAAGCCTGTTGTGGTTGGTCCTGCGGCCGCGGATCAGGTCGCCGAAACGCTGTACGATAACACCTCCGCCGAGCATGTTGGACAGTCTCGCGATACTCTCGCCGTAGCCGTTGCTGTCTTTGAACGGAACCGAGAAATGCTTCGATACAAGCAGAGCAAAATTGGTGTTTTCTGTCTGCTTTGCCGGATCCTCGAAGCTGTGTCCGTTGACAGTGATGATACCGTTGGTATTCTCATTGACGACACTGCCCTTAGGATTCATGCAGAATGTGCGGACCCGGTCTTCGAACTTCTCTGTCCTGTAGACGATCTTGCTCTCATAGAGTTCATCGGTAAGATGCGCAAAAAGCGCTGCAGGAAGTTCGACTCTTACACCCAGATCTACTCTGTTCGATTCTGTTGGGATGTCAAGTTCTTTGCAGATGTCTTCCATCCATTTGCTTCCGCTCCGGCCTACTGAAACGATGCATTTTGATGCTTCAAAATCACCGGCGTCGGTTTTGACCCTGTATCCGTTCTCTGTCACCTCTATGTGGTTTACCGGGGTGCGGAACCTGAACTCAACTTTTTCCCTGAGCTCGTCATACAGGTTCTGAAGTACGACATAGTTGATATCCGTACCGAGATGTCTTACAGAAGCATCCAGGAGCTGGAGCTTGTTCTGAAGACAGACCGTTTTGAGTTTTGTGTTGGCAGTGGAGTAAAGCTTCGTTCCTTCTCCTCCATGCGATACGTTGATGCTGTCGACATAGTTCATCAGGCGTATCGCCTCTTCCTTGCCTATATACTCATGCAAGGTACCCCCGAAGTCGTTGGTGATGTTGTATTTCCCATCCGAAAAAGCGCCTGCGCCGCCGAATCCGCTCATGATAGAACAGCTTTCGCAGTTGATGCAGCTCTTGACCTTCACTCCGTCGATCGGGCATTTCCTGTCTGTGAGTTCTTTACCTGCCTCGAAAACACCGATCTTAAGACCGCTGTTTTCCTTGGACAACTCATATGCTGCAAAGATCCCGCCCGGACCTGCTCCGATAATTATTACATCATAGTCCATTTTATATCCCCTGTCCCGCCTTTTTCAGGCGTGGTTAATTATTATCTTTTCTCTTTGTAAACCGAATCGCAGTATACGCAGCGGTATTTCTTCTTCTCCGGATCTGCCAGCCAGAACTGATGAACGATTTCCTGCTCTACCGATGTGATGCATCTCGGGTTGCGGCATTCAAGCACTCCGGTCAGCTTTTCCGGAAGCCTGAGGTGTACCTTTTTGACAAGTTCACGGTCTTTTATCATGTTTACGGTGATCTTGGTGTCAAAATATCCGAGGATATCAAGATCTATATCAACATCTCCGTCTATCTTGATGATATCCTTTTTGCCGTATTTCTCGCTCTGGACACGCTGAATGATCGCAACTGTGCAGTCTACTTTGTCGAGACCAAGAAGATTGTAGATCTCCCAGCCCTTGCCAGCCTGTATGTGATCAAGCACTATACCTGTTCTTACTCCGTCAATATTCATATGATCTCCCTTCGTTTCCCTGTCCTTACTGTTAATAAGTGATTAAACCGGCACAGCTATTTGATGCCAAGCAGGAACAGTATGAGCGCCATACGTATATACTTGCCCATAAGAGCCTGATAGAAATAAGCTGCTCTAGGATCATCGTCTACATCAACTGAGATCTCATTGACTCTCGGGAGCGGATGCATAACGACCATGTCGTCCTTAGCTGCGTCAAGCATCTTGCGGCGAAGAACAAAGCTGTCTTTCAGTCTGATGTAGTCCTCTTCATTGAAGAATCTTTCTCTCTGGACTCTTGTCATGTACAGTACATCGAGTTCAGGAATAGCTTCTTCGAGGCTGCGCACCTCTTTCCATTCCACTCCGGCTGCGTCGAGCATTTCCTTGACATAGCTCGGCAAATCAAGCTCTACCGGAGAGATCATAACGAATCGGACGTCCTTGTATCTTATCATTGCTTCGATGAGAGAATGAACGGTACGGCCGAACTTGAGGTCCCCGCAAAGGCCTATTGTCAGTCCGTCCAGACTGCCCTTCTTCCTATGAATGGTCAGAAGGTCTGTAAGTGTCTGTGTTGGGTGGAAATGGCCTCCGTCACCTCCATTGATGATAGGCACGGTAGCGCGTCTGGCAGCCACAAAAGGCGCGCCTTCTTTCGGATGCCTCATCGCTATGATGTCTGCATAGCAGCTTACCATTGTGATGGTATCCGATACGCTCTCGCCTTTTGACGCGGAGCTTGAAGCCGCCTGATCGAATCCCAGCACATTTCCGCCCAGCTCCATCATTGCAGCTGTGAAACTGAGCCTTGTTCTTGTACTCGGCTCGAAGAACAGTGTAGCGAGTTTTTTGTGTCTGCAGATTTCCTGGTACGCTTCAGGATTCTCTATGATATCATCTGCAACCTCGATAAGGTGATCAACCTCTTCTACAGAAAGATCGGTAATGCTGATAAGATGGCGTAATTCGCTCATGTCTTCCCCCTTTCGGTCATGCATGACTGAAAACCAAGTTACTGTCTATTGTTCACGGAAAACGATCTCCGTATCATCCATTTCTTCAATGATGGCAAGGGACTCTATCCTGTATCCCTTCTCTCTGAGACGGTCTCCGCCCATCTGGAACCCTTTCTCTATCGCTGCAACGCAGCCCACAACAGTCGCCCCGGCCATTTCAACGATTTCAATAAGACCTGTCAGCGCGCTTCCGTGAGCAAGGAAGTCATCTACGATCAGGATCCTGTCATCCGGTGAGATAAATTCCTTGTTGACTATCACGTTGTTCTTATTGCCGTGTGTGAATGACTGGACCACAGTTGAATACACATCTCCGGAAATATTGGAGCTTTTGTTCTTTTTGGCATAGACTACAGGAAGATTCATCGCGAATCCGGCGGAAACCGCGATCGGAATACCGGATGCCTCTATGGTAAGGATCTTGGTGATCTCATCGTCTTTGTACAAAGAGGCGATCTCCTCACCTATCTCTTTCATGAACACAGTGTCTATCTGCTGATTGAGGAAACTGCCGACTTTCAGTACGCCGCCGGAAAGGATCTCTCCCTCAGCAAGTATCTTGTCTTCCATTTTTTTCATAATAATCGTAGCCCTTTCTGCTTATCGTTTTTCCCGGCAGTTCCAAATGCCGTCAGTGTGAGCATATCACAAAAACGTATCTTTTGACTTCAATTTTATGTACTTCTTTTCATAATCTTCACAGTTTTCCGGTATTGGCGTTTCCGCCCCGGTCAAAGGGCAAAAAAAGCCCCGCACTCTCATAAGGAATGCGGGGTATATTCATCGGTTTAAGGTTAACAATATCCGATGTATTACTTGATATCGTTGTCTGTCTTGCCCTGACGGAACTGGCTGACATCGCCGGTCTTCTCCTGCTCAGGATAGAGCGGAATAGCAGCAGCGTACAGAGCTGCGCATGTTACGAGGTCCTGTTTCCATGTGATCTCATTAGGCGCATGAGCCTGACTCTCTGCTCCGGGACCGAATCCTACGCAAGGGATTCCGTAACGTCCCTGAATGGATACACCGTTGGTCGAGAATGTCCACTTGTCGCAGAGAGGACGTCCTTCTCTTTTGTCCATAGCGCTTGGCGAGCCGATTCTCTTCTCGCCGAAGAGAGCCTTGTGTGCTTCTACCAGAGCCTTGACATGAGCGGAGCTCTCTTTGTTGATCCATGTCGGGAAATAGCACTCTGTCTCATAGACTTCGCCGGTCCAGGACGGACGAACGGACTTCTTCGAGGCAGCTGTCCCATGTCTCGCCTGCTGTCATACGTCTGTCGATCGAGATCGCGCAGGAGTCTGCTACAGCGCAGCGGCTCGGCGAAGTGTAGAAGATCTGCGAGACAGTACAAGTGCCGCGTCCCAGGAATCTGGCATCTTCATAATGATCCGGGTTGAACTCAGGCTCGAGCATCTTTGACAGTCCGCGGATCGAAGTGCTCTCAGTGCAGTCGTTGTTGTTGAGGGCCCTTACGTCGCTGATGATATCTGCCATCTTGTAGATCGCGTTGTCGCCTCTCTCAGGAGCAGATCCGTGGCAGGATACGCCCTTGACATCGACTCTGATCTCCATACGGCCTCTGTGTCCGCGGTATACTCCGCCGTCAGTAGGCTCTGTGGAAATAACGAAGTCGATCTTGGAAGCTGCATCCTCAGGACCGTCGAAATACTTGTTTACAATATACTGCCAGCACATGCCGTCGCAGTCTTCTTCCATTACCGAACCGACGACCATGATCTTGTATCCTTCAGGAATGAGGCCCAGATCCTTCATGATCTTAGCACCGTATACAGCGCTTGACATACCGCCTTCCTGATCGGAACCGCCGCGGCCGTAGATAATGTCGTCTGTCTCATATCCTTCATAAGGATCGTGTGTCCAGTTGTTGATATTTCCGATACCTACTGTATCGATGTGGGAATCGATGGCAATAATCCTGTCTCCGTCTCCCATCCAGCCGATAACATTGCCGAGACCGTCGACTTCAACCTTGTCGTAGCCCAGCTTCTCCATCTCAGCCTTGATGCATGCTACTACATCGCCTTCCTCAGCACTCTCACTCGGATGAGAGATCATATCTCTGAGAAATCTGCTCATTTCAGGTCCGTAACTTTCAGCAGCCTTTTTGATTGCCGCAAAATCAAGTGCCATATCGTCTTCCTCCTTGAATACTGTCTGAATCGTCAGAATGATCCGTTCAGAACCGGACTGTCCTGACATTGAATGATATAAATTAATGATTTGTGGTATAATCCATCTGATTACTGAAACCGTGATAATATGAACGCTGTTTAAAATCAGCGCAGAAATATGCTGACTCTTTCGGAAAGCGAGGTTCCCGCATGAAGGAAAGCAACCTGGAATTTGCCTGCCGTCTGGCCAAAGGTCTGGCCAGCCAGTTCGGCAGAAATTGTGAAGTCGTGATACATGATCTCAGAAGCGAAGATAAAAATCATTCCATCGTCGCTATCGAAAACGGTCATGTCACAGGCCGCACTGTCGGTGACGGGCCTTCTCATATTGTGCTGGAAGCTCTCAATAATCCTTCCGGAGAATCTGAGGACCGTTACTCATATCTCACCAGAACGCCGGACGGAAGGGTCCTCAAGTCGTCCACTGTTTTCATCCATGATGATGATGGACACGCGATCGGACTCCTTGGTATCAATTATGACATCAGCATGCTCATTGCCGCCGATCAGTCAATACGCGCTTTTACAGGGCAGGATCAGTCAAACCCTGAACCTGAAGCCATTTCGCGTACTGTCGCTGATCTGCTTGATGATCTGCTCGAACAGAGCGTGCAGATAGCCGGAAAACCGATAGCTATGATGAACAAGGAAGATAAGATCAGAGCCATCAGATTCCTGAATGAGAGAGGTGCATTCCTCATCTCCAAGTCAGGTCCTAAGGTCTGCAAATACTTCGGCATTTCAACCTACACACTCTACAGCTATCTGGATGAGATCAAATCGTCTCAGACTGATTCCTGAAAATCAGACAGCAAGCATGCCCTTTCCGGGCATGCTTTTTATTATGCGTGTATCCTCGTTCCGGTCTTTCCGTTGATGCCGTCCTTGGCTTTTTCCAGAAGAGTGATCAGAGCGACTCTGCCCGGTTTTGACTCTGCAAATCTGACTGCAGCCTCGACTTTCGGCAGCATCGAACCAGGAGCAAACTGTTTCTCTTCGATGTATTTCTTTGCTTCTTCTGCAGTGATATCACCGAGTTTCTGCTCATCCGGTTTGCCGAAGTTGATTGCTGCATTTTCAACAGCTGTAAGAATGATCAGGAAATCTGCGTCCAGTTCCTCTGCAAGAAGCTCTGACGCGCGGTCTTTATCGATCACGGCAGGAGCGCCTTTTAGGTGATTGTTTTCTGTCCTGAATACAGGGATCCCGCCTCCGCCTGCGCCGATTACAATATAACCTGAATCTGCGAGGTTCCTGATCGTATCGATTTCGACGATCGAGATCGGCTCAGGGCTTGCAACGACTCTTCTGTAGCCTCTGCCTGAATCTTCAATAAATACGTGTCTCTTCTCCATTGCCTTTCTGTCCGCTTCTTCTTTGGTAAGGAACGGGCCGATTGGCTTTGTAGGATTTCTGAATGCCGGATCCTGAGGATCGACTTCGACCTGCGTAAGGACACAGGCAACATCTTTGTGGAGGCCTCTGTCAAGAAGTTCTTCTCTCAGCTTGTTCGTGATATCGTATCCGATATATCCCTGGCTCATTGCAGTACATACGGACAGAGGGAAATGAGGATGCTTCTCAGGGTTCTCTCTTGAAAGGAGTGTCATAGCATCCTGTATAACCCCGACCTGAGGTCCGTTTCCGTGTGTGACAACCACTTCATAGCCTTCCTCAATAAGATCCGCGATAGGCTTTACGGCATCAGTAACTGATGTCATCTGTTCGATCAGATTACTTCCGAGCGCATTTCCGCCCAGTGCCACAACTATTTTTTTAGCTTTTTCTTCCATCTTCTTATCCCTTTACAGACCTGAGAATCTACGGTTAAAAAGTTTTTTCCGAATTGCCGCTGCTTATTTCTTGAATGTAACTCTCGGAGTATCTGCCTCATCAAGTGCCTTGAGCGCGCTTACAGGATCCTTTACCTTAGCAAGGAAGATCATTGCCGCGATCACATATGGCTTGTTGGATGCTTCTTTGTACAGGGAGTCACGAGCTCTGTCAAATACCTCTGCTGTAACTTCTCCGTGCTCGCAGGAGATACCCTGAATATCTGCCGGCAGCGGATGCATGTAAAGTGTATCAAGACCGTTTTTGGTCAGCTTCATCATCTCATCGTCTACAAGCCAATCCTGGTGCTGTGCGTTCTGAGCAAGCAGCTCCTTTTCGAGCTTGTCGATGCCGTCGAAATCGCCTTTGCCATAGAGATCGGTTCTGACTTCCATTGCAGCAAACGGAGCCCAGCTCTTAGGATATACAACATCAGCATCCTTGAAGGCTTCCTTCATATCATTGGTTACTGTGAACTTTCCGCCTGACGCAGCAGCATTCTTCTTTGCTACCTCGACTACATCGCCCATTACCTCATATCCTTCCGGATGAGCAAGAACGACATCCATTCCGAAGCGTGTAAGGAGTCCGATAATACCCTGCGGTACTGAAAGTGGCTTGCCGTATGACGGGGAGTATGCCCAGCTCATCGCAATCTTTTTGCCCTTAAGGTTCTCAACTCCGCCCATCTCGTGAATGATGTGAAGCGCGTCAGCAAGAGACTGAGTAGGTCGCACTGGAGGTTTACAAGTGTCGGCTTCTGCTCAAGCTCGCCATCCTTTGCAGCCTGTGTAACAGAGTCAACTACTTCGTGCATATATGCGTTTCCTTTTCCGATGTACATATCGTCACGGATACCGATAACATCAGCCATGAATGAAATCATGGTAGCAGTCTCACGAACAGTCTCGCCGTGCGCTACCTGTGACTTCTTCTCGTCAAGATCCTGCACCTCAAGTCCGAGCAGGTTGCATGCACTTGCATACGAGAATCTCGTACGTGTTGAATTGTCTCTGAAAATCGAGATACCGAGACCGGAATCGAAGATCTTCACAGACTTGTTGCGTTCTCTGAGATCTCTCAGCGCATCTGCCACAGTAAATACCGCTGCAATCTCATCATCTGTCTTCTCCCATGTCAGGAAAAAGTCATTTTCATACATGTCGGCGATATCAAGCTTTGCCAGCTTTTCTGCAAGTTCCTGTGTCTTTGACATAGTATCCTCCTCATTTATATAAGTGTTATAAAAAACTTTTTTGCTACCTAAATTATTTTCATTATACAACGTCCGGATTGCAAGTCAATCGCTTTCCGGCAAAAAGCTAAAACTATTTTAGTTTTTACGATATATTCTCAAAACCTTTGCTTTTCCTCAGTCTGCAAGAATACTTCTGCCGCGTTTCAGATATCTTCCGTCGCCTCTCGATCCGAGGAATTCGCCGCCGCTTACGATCTCTCTGCCTCTCATGAAGACCTTCTCTATCCGGCCCTGAAGCTTCATGCCCTCATAGCACGAATAGTCAGACGCGCCTCTGATATAATCCCTGTCTATCTCAGTGATCTTGTCCGGATCGATCAGTACTATATCCGCATCTGTACCCGGTTCAAGGCTGCCTTTAAGAGGATAGAGACCGAACATACGGCACGGAGCAGCGCAGCTGTATTTCACTACCTGAGGAAGCGTCAGCCTCCCCTTCATGAAGCCTTCTGAAAACATGAGCATCAGTCTTTCCTGTACGCCCGGAGCGCCGTTAGGACATTTCGTGAAGTCATCCCTTCCATACTGCTTCTCTGCTTTTCCGGCCTTGTAGTGGAACGGGCAGTGATCCGTTGCCACTGTATCGATCACTCCGTCCTGCAGCGCCTGCCACAGCTCCTCCCTGTCCTGATCTTTTCTCAGAGGAGGCGACATAATCGCTTTCAGTCCTTCCTGCGGATCCTTATACATCTCATCTGTCAGCACAAGATACTGTGTACAGGTCTCAACCCCGATATTCGGTCTGTGTTCCGCCCTCGCCTTAAGCACTTCATGAAGGCCCTCGGCGCTGGACAGATGGACTATATAAAGCGGAGCGTCGCCTGCCATTGCGGCAATGTGTATCATGCGGTTGACCGCCTCAGCTTCGCACCTTGCCGGTCTGCTGAGAGGATGGTATTCTGCTGCGCCGCATCCGGCCTCTGAGAATTCTTTTCTCAGCTGCTGAATAACACCGTGGTTCTCGCAGTGGACCGTAATGACGATCCCTGCTTCCCCGGCAGCTCGCAAAACCCTGAAGATCTCATCATCATGAAGCATATAGTCATAAGTCATATACACTTTAAAACTGGTGATCCCTTCTTTTTCAGCGATCTCTTTCATCTCACCGAGAGTCTCTTCGTGCAGATGCTGGAAAACACCGTGAAATCCGTAGTCTACAACGGCATTCCCATCTGCAAGACGGTGGTATTCGTTGACCTGATGCCACAGACTGCAGTCTTTCGGTCCGAATGCCATGTGGTCTACGATCGTCGTAGTGCCTCCGCACGCAGCAGCGACAGTCCCGTCATAGAAATCATCTATCGCACGGGCAAAACCGACATCGAGGTCCATATGCGTATGAACATCGACAGCTCCAGGCAGGACATACATGCCCTCTGCATCGATCACTTCCGCATCATCGCAGCATATATTCTTACCTACTTCAGCGATCTTCTCTCCGTCTATCAGGATATCTCCCGAAAAGACATCAGAGTCAGTTGCTATCTTACCGTTCTTAATAATTGTCTTCATAGCCTTTTACTTTTTCTTTTTGCTGTAAAAAGAATTCCCGATCGGAAGCTTCGTACGAAGGACTCCGTCTTTCGCGTAATATGCTCCCGCTATCGCCGGTGCCGCAGGAATGGATGTGATCTCACCCACGCCTTTTGCTCCGTATGACGCATCCAGAAGTTCATCCTTTTCGACATGTATCGCGTGGATGTCAGGAATATCGGTGGAACGCAGCAGTCCGAGTGTTCCGTACCTGGCAGTCGGTACGCAGTCCCTGAGAGGCCAGCTCTCAGTCAGCGCATATCCCATGCTCATCAGTACTCCGCCCTCTATCTGGCCGGACATAGACAGCGGATTCACGACCTTGCCAGCGTCAAAGGCCGCATAGATATCTGTGACCCGCCCATCAGCATCCAGTACCGCGACATTCGTCGCGTAGCCATAAGCGATATGGCTCTTCGGATGCGGCTTATCTGAACCCAGCTTGTCTGTAGGCTCAAAGTATTCATATTCGAATTTCCTGCCGTTCAGTTTATCCAGGGTCTCTTCCGTAACCCCTTCTTCATCCATTGCTTTTTTGAGCATCAGCGCCGCGCCTCTTACAGCTTCTCCGGTGACAAGAGTCTGTCTGGAGCCTGATGTGGTCCCGGAATTCGGTGCGTTCTCAGTGTTGCTGATACCTATCCAGATCTTGGTGATAGGAAGATCCGTTGCCTGTGACACATCCTGTATGAAAACAGTCTGGCACCCCTGACCTATATCCGAAGCAGCCGTAAAGATCCAGACCAGCCCGTTCTTTACTTCAAGCCTTGCCCTTCCTTTATCCGGAAGGCCTACTCCGACTCCGGCATTTTTCATGGCGCAGGCAATGCCTACTCTGTCCTCCGGCGCATCGTCAAAATATGGCTTGACCGCTACAAGTGTTTCCTTCAGCGCCGTCGAAACATCAGCGATCTGTCCGTTCGGTAGTTCAAGCCCGGGCTCTATAGCGTTGCGGTATCTGATCTCCCACGGACTGATGCCCACCTTACGGGCAAGCACGTTCAGAAGCGACTCAAGAGCAAACTGGCTCTGACATACTCCGAAGCCTCTGAATGCTCCCGCAGGAGGATTGTTCGTATAATATCCAAATCCTCTTATATCCGTATTGTGATAGTTATATGGACCTACGCTGTGCGTACAGGCTCTTTCGAGAACCGGACCGCAGAGACTCGCGTACGCACCCGTATCAAAGTTGATCTCGCAGTCCAGACCTGTCAGTATTCCGTTCTCATCACAGCCCAGAGTAAAAGTTCCTTCCATAGCGTGCCTCTTAGGATGCACTCTCAGAGATTCACTCCGGCTGAACTTCATTTTGACCGGCCTCTTATATTTCACAGCGGCCAGAGCGGACAGGTGCTGAGTAGTAACATCCTCCTTGCCGCCAAAGCCTCCGCCTATGAGCTGATTCTCAACAACGACTCTTTCCGGAGTATCTTCCCAGCCGAACATGATCAGTGTTTCGTGGCGAGTATCGTAAGCGCCCTGATCCGTCGAAAGGATCTTGACTCCATCCCCGTAAGGGAATGACACTGCGCATTCCGGTTCAAGGAAAGCATGCTCCGTGAACGGGGTGCTGAAAGACTCTGTGACCGTAAAAGCAGATTCAGCGAGAGCCTTTGCCGCATCGCCTCTTACAACATGTCTCTGCTGACAGAGATTGCCGCTCTCATGGATCAGAGGCGCACCTTCGGCCTTCGCTTCTGCTATGTTCCTCACCGGTTCAAGCGGCTCGTATTCTACTTTGACAGCCTTTTTGGCAGCTTCAAGGATATAAGGAGATTCTGCCACTACAAGGCAGATGGCATCTCCTGCCATCCTTGTAGTGTCGCCCTCTGCTATCATCACATCCCAGTCCTGCTGTATGTGTCCTACTTTGTTATGAGGCACATCTTCAGCCGTAAGTACGCCAAGCACTCCCGGCAGAGACTCTGCTTTTTCTTTGTGTATCTTTTTCACTACTGCTCTCGGATAGTCTGAGCGGACTGCTGAGCAGTAAGCCATAGGAGGCATCTCCGGATCGACGATCGTACACATGTTGCAGAGCGGCTCATCTTTTCTGCAGATAGTAGTTCCCGGCTCAAGTCTTCCTTCTGCCAGTGCGTTATCGTACTCTTCCTGTGTCCATCCCGTCTGCTCCATGATCAGGTCAGGCCTGTCTGCAGGAACAAAGTACTCAGGACCGATATCATCCGGATACTTTCCGTAACCCAGAACCTTCTTTCTGACATCGATACGGAACACATTCTGTCCCATTCCGTACTGAGCGCTGCTTCCTCTGTTTTCATAATTCGCGATGCCGGAAGCCCGTTCCGGATCATAGTTTGAACCGACGACCGAGATGAATTCATTCTGTTCAGGCAGCATTTTGCCTGTAAACTGACTGATCTGTCTGACTTCTTCTTCACCGCGGAGGATTGCCGCAGCTCTTCTGATACCGGATATGATCTTTTTGTATCCGGTGCAGCGGCACACATTTCCTCTGATGGCTCTTTTGATTTCTTTTTCTGTCGGATCCGGATTGCGGTCGATCAGGGCCTTGCCCGCCATGACCATTCCCGGAATGCAGAAACCGCACTGCACTGACCCTGCTGTTCCGAACGCATAGACAAAAGCTTCTTTCTCGCGAAGACTGAGTCCCTCGACTGTGATGATGCTTTTGCCTGCTGCTCTCTCGGTCGTAAGTACGCACGCTTTAACAGCGTAACCGTCCACAACGATCGTGCAGGTACCGCAGGCTCCTTCCGAGCAGCCGTCCTTGACAGAATACAGCCTGAGATCATCCCTGAGATACCTGAGCAGAGGTTTATTCTCTTCAACACTTCTCTCTATTCCGTTTACCGTAAATGTATAAGGAATCTGTCTCACCTCCTCTGCCATATCAGTCGGCCGTCATGACCCCGTTCAGATCCCGGATCACTCCCCGCGGGCATCTGACAGCGCACATACCGCAGCATATGCATTCAGCAGGATCTATTACCGGTTTTCCGTCCCTTATATGAATTGCGCCTGCCGGACAGACCTTTTCACATATACCGCAGGAGATACATGAATTGCTGCATGCTTCCCTTGCGGCTTTTCCGGTATCCCTGCTGCTGCATTTCGGCTGTATGTTGCTGTCGGGTAATATGATCTCAATCAGATCCTGCGGGCAGGCGCGTTTGCACAGCCCGCAGCCCACGCATTTTCCTGTGTCGATGACAGGCGGGCCGTCCTCGATTCTGATGGCTGCAAAATGGCATGCAGCTTCACATGAGCCTCCTCCGAGGCATCCGTATCTGCATTTGCTTATTCCATCAGGAAACAGCTGAAGTATCGCGCCGCAGTCCCTTGGAAGCGAAGATCTGTCGATCCCGTCAAGAAGCGGGCTGCCTCCTCTGCATCGGACATATGAAATTTTTCTGATTCTTTTTGCCATTATTTGCTCCGGTTACCTGTATTCAAAGGCGGTCGCTGACATATGACATGATTGCTTCGAGGACACCTCCTCCGATCGCAAGCGCCTTGTCAGAAACAGTCTTATAATCAGCCAGTTCGCCTCTCGGATCAACATCTCCGCATTTGAAGCCTGCCGTGACAGGCACTCCGTCCTGAAGAAGGCCTCTTATCATCCCGGCAGTCTGGGCGGATACAGGCACGCCGTCAACATATCCGACAATGACTCCTCTGATGACAATATCGCCAATCTCTTTTGCCGGATGGAAAACACCGTCTGTCGGCGCCTTGAGCAGTCTTCTTATTGTCTCCCCTCCGATATTTCCGGGTATCCCGGTATTGGCAATGGCAGATCCTTCTGTAATAACACGTCCCAGTGTATGGCCGCGTTTCGTCTCTATTACCGCATTACAGTCAACCCCGGCAGTAAATCCCGGACCAACTCCTATCACAAGCGGAGCATCATCTATCTTTGTGTTGATATTCTTTTTGGCAATGATCGCGTCTACTACGACTTCCGGTCTGAGAGCTTCTATTATTTCACTCTCAAGTCCGGTCGTGACCGGGATCACCCCTCTTGAGAGGCAATCCCGGATCTGATCAATGCTGTCAGCTCTCTCCGCTGTGGTATCTTCAACAACTGTTCCGCCTAAACGAATCGCTTCAGAAAAAGCTACCGTCCTGCGCACAGCTGTAGGCACCGGAAGATCAGTCATCACGATATCAAACCGCGCGTGGTGAAGTCTTAATGCTATTCCGCTGGCGAGATCGCCGGCGCCTTTGATAAGTACGAGCATAGTGCTTTACCCCTTCATTATTATCTCTATCCTAATAAGTATGAATAGTTCTCTGTTACAGCTTTGATGAATGCCAGGATACCTTCAGGCAATGCGCACTTCGGATCAGCAATGTCATATTCGGCGATATTTCCGAACAGTCTCACGCGCACTTTGCTGCCTTCAAGCGGCAGGAAGCCGTTATTCTCACTGTCAGCAAAGTCTTCTTCAGACCAGAACAGTGTGAATTTATCCTTGAACGGACGTCCGCTGTACGGACAGAATACCTGACAGTTGCCGCATTCGTTGCACATTCCGTCAACGTGGAGTATCTGCGGCTTGATGAAACCAGGTACATTGACTACTACATTAGCCCTGTTCGGGCATACATCTGCACAGACTTCGCATACAGTAGCGCATCCGAGGCAGCGGTCATCGGCTTTGTCTGCCGGCGGATCAGCAAGATCCCCCTTACGGCCGAGCAGTTTGTCCATCTTGCCGTCTGCATTGAGTTCTGCATACTTGTCAAAGTCCGCGCCAATGATCGCGTCTACTACGACTTCCGGTCTGAGAGCTTCTATTATTTCACTCTCAAGT
>ONHU01000072.1 GCA_900317675.1 uncultured Eubacteriales bacterium | reverse complement strand
CTGCCGCAAAGAGAATCTCATCATGCCAAGCGAGGGCGATGATACAGATGTCAGAGAGGTCCTCAAGAAACACGGCATAGTGCCTAATATCAGACTTACGACTCTTGAGAACTACACTGCTATCAATATGGTGCAGAGCGGACTCGGAATAGGGATCATGAATGAGGGAATCACCAGATACTGGCAGACAGATACTGTCATCATTCCGCTCGATCCTCCGAGCAAGATCGATCTGAACAGCACGATCAGAAGTAAAACGCGATCAGTAGTAAAAATCTTGTATAAGACGGCATATAAAGCCTGAATAACAAGGAATCATAGAAAAAACCTTGAACTATCCCGCAATAATCGGGAAAAGATCAAGGTTTTTATCATTTTCGGTACTATTTCTTTGATTCGGATTCGGCTTTCAGGGTGCGGGATGCTCTGCGGAGCTTCATCCTGTCGCTGAACTTATCAGGCAGCCATTTGCATGTCTTTTTGCTTCTTTTATATATGAAGTCTTCGAATTCTGCCGGATCACCTATGGTGAAGCATTTCTTAGGAAGGATGAAGAAGTCTCTGTTCCTTATCCCGAGGTAGTAGTAGTTATCATCGTAGAAGAAAGAGATGATGTCCTTATACTTGCCTGCGTAGGATGTGAGCTCGTCATCTGAGTAAAACCTGGCATCGTTCATCGTAAAGTCGTAGGTGAAAACGGTTCCTTTCTTATATGCCTCGTCATTCTTCTTGGTCAGGGCGAGGGATATGTACTGACGGAAGAATCCGAGCAGAATGAGTAAGGCACCTATAATGAGACAAAGGGCTTTGAGCCAGATCTGCTGAGCGATAATAGCAGGGAGCGCGATCAGTATTCCGAAAAAGATCAGTCTCGTGGTGACGCCGGGGTGCATTGCGCGGTAGTTGAATGTGATGTATGCCAGAAGCACATCCGAGTCGCGCTTTGTCTTTACCTGATAGAGTACTTCGCGCTTGTTGTCCGGGACTGCAGGCTTCTGCAGTTCTTTTGCTTTATTCTGAGAAGCTTTCCCGGTATTCGATTTGCTGCTGCTTTGTGCATTTCCTTTTCTGGCGGCATTCTTTGCCATCTCTGTACCCCTTCCTGCGGTCCTGCAGCCGGACTGAAGATCTCTGGATGGATCGGATCTCCGGCTGCAGAAGAACTATATCCTGTCTGTAGTGAAAGTATAAACTTAATAGTATTTTTTGTAAACTGCGGCTCGCCGGTCCTGCTGAATGGATGTGGAAAAGTTCCTCAAAAATGAGTTGATGTGCCGGCGAAAAGCAAAAAATGACGCGACTTTGTTAACTGATTAACAAAATTTAAGGCTTGATTGCCATAAAATACAATCCTCTCTAAGCATTGAAATCACCATATGTTCACGTGATTTTCACATTCAGATAAAGTATTCTAACAAGATGTAATAATACTTAAATTAGATTTAAGATTGACTTAAGGCTCTAAAAGGTTGATAATTAGGGCATCAGGATTATTGCCACCGATTTATCATCTTATTGCGACAATTCGAATCAAAATAACCCGACAAAATTCCGGACTCGAGATGCCGTAAATAATAACCGATGATTACCGGATGAAAATGACAATTAGTTAACAATCCGGTCGGAATAATTTACCACATATCAAAATAAGCACTGTAGAGGAGTGGCAATAGAAAAGGAGTTTTTATGAGTTCTGAAATGATAACTTTTATTTTGTACTTCGTCGCTCTGATGGGAGTAGTAATTTACTTCTACATCAAGGACAAGCAGAGAAGCCAGGAAGATTACTTCCTCGGCGGACGCTCGATGGGACCTTGGGTAACAGCTCTTTCAGCACAGGCCTCTGATATGTCAGCATGGCTGCTGATGGGTCTCCCTGGATCCATCCTCGCATTCGGATTCGGTCAGATCTGGATCGGTATCGGACTTGCTCTCGGTACTGCTCTCAACTGGATCCTCTGCGCAAGAAGACTGAGAGTATTCTCAGAAGAGGCTAATGACTCGATCACTATCCCTCAGTTCCTCGCTAACAGATTCGATGCAGACAGCAAGACCCTGCAGACTATCTGCGCTTGCATTTTCCTGTTTGCATACACAATCTATGTAGCATCCGCATTCGTTGCCGGCACAACCGTATTCGGAACACTGTTCCCTGGAATCTCGACAACACTTGCGATGGTCATCTTCGCACTGCTGATCGTTTTCTATACGATCTTCGGCGGATTCACAGCTGTATGCTGGACAGACTTCTTCCAGGGCATGCTGATGATGATCGCTCTGATGGCAGTTCCTATCACAGTAATTGCTACACATCAGAACCTCGATACATCATTGCTCAGCCAGGTATATGAGTATACTGACGCAGCATCCGGACAGGTAGTAACATGTGACTTCGGAGGCGGACTCTTCAGCGCAAGCTGGCAGGACATCGCAACTGGTTTTGCATGGGGACTTGGATACTTTGGTATGCCTCACATCATCGTAAGATTCATGTCGATCGACAAGCCTTCACAGATCAAGAAATCTTCTGCTATCGCTATCGTATGGGTACTGATCTCACTCGGAAGTGCATGCCTCATCGCTTACATGGGCAGAATGCTCGTTGCTGACGAGCTCCTCCCACAGGGCCTGCAGAAGCTGGTATTCATCACAATGGCAAGGAAGTTCTTCCCACCTGCACTTTCCGGCCTGCTGCTCGCAGCTATCATCGCTGCTTCTGTATCGACTGCAGACTCACAGCTGCTCGTAGCATCCAGCTCATTCACATCTGACCTGTATGCACAGTTCAAGAAGGATGTAACAGAGAAAGAAGCTGTTATGGTAGGACGTATCGTAGTAGTTGTAATCGCCGTTATCGCTTACCTGATCGCGTCATCCAAGGGAGCAGGTGCACAGGCTATCATGAATCTGGTAGAAAACGCATGGGGCGCATTCGGAGCTTCATTCGGACCTGTAATCATCCTGTCACTCTTCTGGAGAGAGTTCAACTATAAGGGAGCTATCGCAGGTATCATCGCTGGTTTCGTAGTAGACCTCGGCTGGCTCTTCGGCGGACTCTCTGCTTCGACTGGTGTTTATGAGCTTCTGCCTGGATTCATTGCAGGCATGCTGGTAGCATTCATCGTTGCTAAGGCCACACCGACTCTCGACAAGGAGAGAGCAGTATTCGATAAGGCCAGAGAAAGAGACGCCATGGCAGACTGATCAATAACAGTTGATCGGTTCGGGTTATAGAGACACAGACCCTTGCGGGTCTGTGTCTCATTTATGTTATATTCTGAATGCTATGCCGTCACCATGCTGTCACAAACATGTCTGTGATTGTGATATACTGACTGCATGGCTGGTTCAGATAAGAAAACAGAACAGAAATGAAGACAGACAGAAGCGTTTTTATAGCGGACGGAGCAAAGCTTGTCGGCGATAACATCTCAATAGGCAAAGACAGCAGCGTCTGGTACAATGCAGTGATCAGAAGCGGAGAAAGCAGTGATGAATACATCAGGATCGGGGAAAGGACTAACATCCAGGACCTCACAATGATCCATGTTGCTCACGGCGGCCCTGTCAGTATCGGAAGCGATGTCACGATCGGACATCAATGCCTGATCCACGGGTGCACCATAGGTGACAACACACTGATCGGTATGGGATCTATTATCATGGACAATGCTGTGATCGGCAGCAACTGTGTCATCGGCGCAGGCTCGCTGGTTACAGAAGGCAAGGTGATACCTGACGGTTCGCTTGCGTTCGGTTCTCCTGCCAAGGTAGTAAGGGAGCTTACCGAGGAGCAGATCGCTGACGTCAGTCATTCGGCCGAATTGTATGTACAGGAAAAAGACAGTCACCTGATATCCGGAAAGAATGTCTGCACAGGATAGCTGACAGCCACAGACAATAAGCTAATGAGACAGAAGGAACATGCAGAAAGACGAATCAGGCTCAGAAAACCGGTCGTTGACTACAGAGAGTTCAGACTCTCGCGGATCAACGAGCCGAGGTTTTCGCATGTCAAGCTTCTCGGAGGCTGGGTAGTATACCTTGCGCTGTACTTTATTACAGAGAACTTTATACCTGCGAGCAGCTTACATGTGATTCACTGCGCTCTGGATGACATGATTCCTTTTAATGAGGGGTTTCTCATATTTTATTGCTGGTGGTATGTTCTGCTGGGTATTTCTCTTCTGTATTTTTTCCTGTATGATATAAACAGCTTCAAAAAACTCCAGACATTCATCATGATAACGCAGGCGGTCGCTATGTTTATTTACATTGTGTATCCGAGCATCCAGATCGGACGTCCGGAAGTAATGCCGCGCGATAATTTCCTCTGCGATGTCATGGCATTTATTTATGCATTCGATACACCTACAGGAGTCTGCCCGTCACTCCATGTCGCATATTCCATGGGAATAGCTTCAGCATGGAACAAGTGCAGGGGTGTTTCACCTCACTGGAAGAGATTTGTGATAATCTCTGCATTTCTCATATCGATATCTGTAGTATTTGTAAAACAGCATTCCGTACTTGATGTGCTGTGCGCTATACCTGTTGGTACTCTGGCTGAATACATAGTGTTTGCCAGGACACATACCGCAAGACGCAGGCTGTTCAGGCGCAGGATCAGAAATCTTGCTGCCAGATTAGGAGTCAGTTAATGAAAGGACTAGGAGAAAAAAAGTGGTTTCCGTATGCAGTCGCTGCGTGTATTGCAGTGGCTTTTTATGTGGTGCTGGCCAATATAGGATCGATCACCGGCGGACTGCTTCAGTTCCTCAGCTATTTCAAGGTGATATTCCTCGGCGGAATCATGGCTTATGTACTCAATCCGCTCGCAATGCTTTTCCAGCGCACTGTATTCGCAAATGTAGGGAGAGCAAAACTCCGCTGGTCGCTGTCGATCGCGGCTTCGGTCATACTTCTCATAGCCATCGTAGGTTTCATACTGGGAACACTGATCCCGCAGCTTGCCGAAAGCGCTGTGATGCTCGTCAGCAATATGGACGGGTACCTGGCCTCATTCCGCGAGCTTGTTGAAAAGTGGGGGGTCTCAAAGTTTCTCAGGATCGATCAGTTTGTCAACTCTTCCGGGGATGTCGCCAGACAGCTTCAGACATACTTTACGCAAAATGCCAGCAGCTTAGTCAACGCTTCCGCGGCTGCAGGCAGAAGCGTTGTGACTACCATCATCGCGCTGATCCTGTCGGTCTATATGCTTTCATCCAAGGAAGGGATCAAGAGCAGCTGCAAGAGATTTCTGAATGCAGCGATGCCGGACAACAAATACAAAAGTACTGTCAGATTCCTTTCAAGATGCGATAAGATCCTGGTCAATTACATAGTATCCAGTCTGCTCGACGCGCTGATCGTCGGAGTTGCCAACGCTGTTTTCATGGCGCTGATGGGAATGCAGTATATAGGACTCATCTCTGTCGTAGTTGCTGTGACCAACCTCATCCCGACATTCGGACCTATCATAGGAGGCGCGGTCGGGGGCTTCATACTGCTGCTGGTCCAGCCGGTGCATGCGCTGATATTCATTGCGTTCACATTCGTACTGCAGTTCCTCGATCCGTATTTCATCAAGCCGAAACTCTTCGGCAATACTCTCGGCGTATCCGGACTTCTCATACTCATGTCCGTGCTGGTGTGCGGGAGGATATGGGGGATCCCGGGCATACTCATAGCCATACCGCTGGCCGCGATCGTGGATTTTGTATATTCAGAAGGTATTCTTACAGCTCTGGAGAAAAGGAAAAAGGACAGACAAAAAAAGCAGCCGGAGGCTGCCTCAGAATAACGGATTTACAGAAAACCCCGCGCCTGAATGACGCGGGTTTTTGTCAGAGTCTGTCATTTGAGTCTGTGCTTTTTCATATCTACATTTCCGCCCGGCAGGAAGGTCACGCCTTCTGCTTCGAGCAGCGCGCGCTGCTCTTTCCAGCCTGGGACTGTTCGCCCTGCGTGATTTACCACCCGGTGGCAGGGATGATCTCCGTATCTGTCTGCCATGCTCATGATCCGGCCGATGAGCCGTGCGTTACGCGGACGCCCGGCCATTTCAGCGATCTGACCGTAGGTCGCCACATATCCTTTTGGTATACTGTCAGCGATCTCCAGTACAGTTCGGATCAGTCTTTCGTTCATGATCCTTTCATCCTGATCTGAGCAGCAATTCGAGGCGATGTCTTCGAGGATCTCCCTGTAGGCTTCCCTGACATGCCCCACGTATGCGCCGGTATAGTTATCCATACGCAGCTGGGCATACTCTTCCTCATTCATATTGTCAATTACTCTGCCATGAACAGCCCCGTCATCATCGACTGTGATCTCAGCAGTAAAATCTCCATCCATGAAATCTCCGGACAGGAAGAATGACGAATCCCTTCTGACAAACCCGTAGTTCTCCAGAAGACTTGTATCAAATCGTTTTTTTCTGAATACCTGCTGCTCGATAGTCATGGGCGGTCCTCCTTATTCATGCCGGATATATTGTACCTTCTTTTGCGTGAAAAGACCAATTTGCGCAAATTCTGATAATCATGCGGCTTTCTGCTGATATAATAGGAGCATAGAAGGATAAACAGATCCGGATGGTCCTTTTGAACAGGGACTGCTTATCAGTACAGACAGGTGACAGCTATGAGTATAATTGCAGGATTCATGGTGCCGCATCCGCCGATGATCGTTCC
The DNA here is from genome assembly GCA_900317675.1 of uncultured Eubacteriales bacterium. Classification (GTDB taxonomy): domain Bacteria; phylum Bacillota; class Clostridia; order Peptostreptococcales; family Anaerovoracaceae; genus Crickella. The sequence continues at coordinate 1,286 of ONHU01000072.1, read as the reverse complement.
TGATGTCGGCAGAGGAAGCGAAGCGCAGATAGAGGAAACTATAAAAGCATATGAGAGAGTCGCAGGCGAGATAGCAGCTCTGGAGCCGGAGACCATTATTATCACCAGTCCGCACTCCATCATGTACTCTGACTATTTTCACATCTCTCCGGGCAGCAGGGCTCAGGGCAGCTTTGCCGGATTCAGGGCCCCGAGTGTCCGGTTTGACGAAGAATATGATGAAGAACTTGCAGACGAGATATGCAGACTCGCAGATGCAGAGGACTTCCCGGCAGGGACTCTGGGAGAGAGGGACCCTTCACTGGATCACGGGACTATGGTACCGCTTTGGTTCATCAGACGCAGATATGAAAAGGGCAGGATATTACGTATCGGGCTCTCGGGACTCCCTCTGATAGATCATTACAGACTTGGGATGATCATACGTGACGCTGCAGAGAATACAGGCAGGTGTGTCGTGATCGTTGCGAGCGGAGATCTGTCACACAAGCTTCAGGAGTACGGTCCTTACGGCTTCGCACCGGAGGGACCTGAGTATGACGAGCGCATCATGGACGTGATGGGAAATGCGGATTTCGGCAGACTCCTTGAATTTGACAGTGCGTTCTGCGATAAAGCGGCAGAGTGCGGCCACAGGTCTTTTGTCATAATGGCAGGGGCTTTCGACGGAGTATCCGTAAAGGCGGAGAAGCTTTCTCATCAAGATGTCACAGGTGTGGGATACGGTATCTGCACATTCTATCCTGAGGGCAGGGACGAAAACCGGCACTTTCTGGATAAGCGGCTCAACGGTCTCAGACAAGAGCTCGACGCAAAGCGTGACAGCTCCGATGCATACGTGAAGCTCGCGCGCCGGGCTGTTGAAGCATATGTTCTCAGGCGGGAGATCATCTCCGTACCTGACGGCCTTCCTGCCGAGATGCTGGACAGACAGGCAGGAGCGTTCGTGTCAATACATGAGCACGGAGAGCTCAGGGGATGCATAGGAACTATAGGACCGACAAGAAGCTGCGTGGCAGAAGAGATCATAGGCAATGCTGTCAGTGCCTCGACCAGGGATCCGAGATTCCCTGCCGTCAGAGCCGATGAGCTACCTTGGCTCGAGATCAATGTGGATGTCCTTGGTGAGCCTGAGGATATCGATTCTGAAGATCAGCTCGATGTCAGAAGATATGGTGTGATCGTCTCAGCAGGACGTAAGAGAGGACTCCTGCTTCCGGATCTTGATGGGGTAGACAGCGTCAGACAACAGGTAGATATCGCTATGAAGAAAGGCGGTATCAGCA
>ONHU01000068.1 GCA_900317675.1 uncultured Eubacteriales bacterium | reverse complement strand
TTTCTGATATTGATAGGGATATCAGACATTCTGGCAGGGAAAACAGCATCCTCATGCAGTACGCTGGCGCCCATATATGAAAGCTCTCTGAGTTCCATATAGGAAATGTGTCTGATCGGCTTCGGTCCGTCTACTACTCTCGGGTCAGCCATCAGCATTCCTGATACATCTGTCCAGTTTTCATAGATCGAAGCGCCGGCCGCGCGGGCAACAAGAGAACCGGTTACGTCGGAGCCGCCCCGGGATAAAAGGCAGATCTTTCCGTCTGCCACGCTGCTTCCGTAAAATCCCGGAATCACAGCATGCTCATGCTGACTCAGAGCCTCCGAAAGCGCCTTGTCCGTTTCATCAGTAAGGAGTCTGCCTCTGGCGTCAAACAATACTTTTCCTTCAGCATCGACAAAATCATATCCGAGGCATTTCGAAATGAGAACAGCTGAGAGGAACTCTCCTCTGCTGACTATGTAGCTCTCTGTGCAGCCCTTTTCGATGTTGCTTCTGATCTCATCGAATCTTGCTTTGATTCCCGCATCGATTCCCAGATCATCCTCGATAGAAGTGTACCTCTTCATAATCGTATCAAGAAGGGCGTCATATGGGATATTGTGTTCTATCTGTGCCCAGAGCATGAACAGGAGATCTGTCACCTTGCTGTCACCGCTGTATCTTTTGCCCGGAGCTGACACAACAACATATCTTCTCTGAGAATCCGCCTCAACAATAGCTTCTATCTTGCGGATCTGATCTGCATCTGCTACTGAAGAACCGCCGAATTTCAAAACCTTAACACTCATCTTTTGTCTCCTTCACCCGTATTATTAACTGATTCATCATATATGCTATGCTTCATGAACAAGCTTTCCGTTGATATCTTCTATTGCTATCGCGAAACAGAGCGTCCTCTTCAGATCCTTGCCGATCTCAGTCTCAACATATTCTTCAGTACATGGGAATTTGCTGCAAAGCCTGCGGCTCCACTTCTCCATCTCTTCCGGTTCTTCGATCAGCTCCGCCTTGCCGAAGACAACTACGCTTTTGACGTATTTTGCCCAGTCGCCTTCTTTCTGATACTCCTGTCCGAAAACACAGTAAGACACTTTAGGATCTTTTCTGATCGCATCGACTCTGTGGCCGAAATCAGCCCCGTGGAAATACAGTTTTCCTGTTTCTCTGTCGTAGTAATGGTTGATAGGAACTCCGTACGGATAGCCGTCATCTCCATTGACGGAAAGCACGCCCCTTGTTTCCTTTTCCAGTACTTCAACGATTTCTTCATCTGACAGAGCCTGCGGACTCCTTCTCATTTTTCTGAACATTTCTGCCTCCTAATCTGTGATATCTATATCCGGCGCGATGATCAGCCTGTAATCAGGGAAAAGAGGATCGAGTTCCTCATGAAGGATCGCGAGGCCGTCCCTATGGCGTATGTCGAACGCCATAACTACATCAAACCGAATCTCTTTTGCTTCCTGATCTATATAGAATCCATGCAGCTGCAGCGCCCATTCATGAGCCAACACTTTGTTCTGGATCCTGTTCCTGATTTCAGCCGCTTCTCCGTCTCTGGTGTTATAGGAATAGACACCGATCGCGGTCATTATGACTCCCGTCTCATGATACACTTTGTTCTGGATCCTTCTTGTCAGGACATCCAGTTCTTCAACAGTCATCGTGTCAGGGAGTTCAACATGCACTGACCCGTAATATCTGCCGGGACCATAGTTGTGCAGAAACAGGTCATACGCGCCCATAACTTCAGGTTCCTCGACAACAAGTTCCCTGACTCTCCTGGATATCTCCGCGTCGGCCCGTCTTCCCAGTATATCCTTGATCGTATCCTGGATCATCTCAAATCCGGCCTTGATGATGAATGCTGATATCACCACGCCTACATATGCTTCAAGCGCGATTCCCGTGAATGTGTAGAACAGCGCGCTCAGGAGAACAGCGAGCGACAGGGCCGCATCTGAAAGAGCGTCTGTGCCTGAAGCAATAAGCGCGCCCGAATCCGCCTTCCTGCCCTGCGATCTGACATACCTGCCCAGAAGGATCTTGGCAGCAACCGCTGTGGCAATAATAATCAGCGACATCGCAGTGTAATGGGGTTTGACAGGCGCTATGATCTTTTTTACAGATTCAACAGCTGAGGTAACTCCGGCATACAGCACGATAGCCGAAACGATCATAGCGCTCAGATATTCTATCCTTCCGTGTCCGAGCGGATGATCCTTGTCTGGTTTTCTGGTAGCCAGCCTTGCCCCGATGATCGTTATGACAGATGACAGAGCATCCGAGAGATTGTTCACCGCGTCAAGCACGACTGATATCGAAGCAGCCGCAAGACCAACGGCTGCCTTGAACGCGGCAAGCAGGATATTAACAAGGATCCCTGTCACGCTGGTCCTGATTATTATTTTTTCTCTTGCTGTGCTATCCATCCCGACCTAAGTAAGCGAAGCATTGCGCTTACCTGCTCCATCTGTAATATATATCTGAAACAATAGAAATATTGTACATTATTTTAGTTGCAATTATAATAAAAAAGACAAAAATACTGCGGAATCCATGATTTGTTCACCGCAGCGACATATCTGAAAGGAAAACAACATGCAGGAGAAACATACGATCTGTCTACTCAACGACTCATTCCCTCCGATACTGGACGGTGTATCCAACGCGGTTCTCAACTACGGCCGCATCATCGAACGGTCATTCGGACATTCTGTTGTCGTAACACCTGACATGCCGGAAGCTGATGATTCAATATATGATTTCCCGGTAATACGGTATCCAAGCATCGACACCCGCAGTCTGGTGGGGTATGTTACCGGATATCCTTTTTCACCGGAAGCCGCTTACCGCATACGCGAAGAGAAGTCTGAACTCCTCCACGTCCACTGTCCGATCATGTCATGTTTTCTGGCAAGGCAGCTGCATGAATCCATGGATCTGCCCCTTGTCCTTACATGGCATACCAAGTATGACATAGACATCGCAAACGCTATCCAGAGCAAGGTCCTCAGGGAAGGAGCTCTGAATGCTCTGCTGCGTAACGTAAATGCCTGTGATGAAGTGTGGACAGTAAGCAGCGGTGCCGGTGAAAATCTGAGATCCCTTGGTTTTGAAGGCGATTACATCGTGATGCCTAACGGAGTCGATCTCCCGCACGAAAAGGCTGACACCAGTCTGATCGCTGATACGGTCAGCGGATATGATCTCCCCGAAGGGGTGCCCTGTTTCCTGTTTATCGGCAGGCTCATGTGGTACAAAGGCCTGAAAATCATACTTGATGCCCTTGCACGGCTGCACAGTGAAGGATTATCTTTCCGGATGGTATTTGTCGGCGGCGGCGGAGACGAAGCAGAGGTCAGAGAATATGCTTCCAAACTCGGGCTTGACGGCAAGGTGATTTTCACCGGGATACTCTCGGCCCGTGATCATCTGAGAGCATGGTATACCAGGGCAGATCTCTTTCTCTTCCCTTCCACCTTCGATACGAACGGACTTGTCGTGAGAGAAGCTGCCGCATGCGACACTGCTTCTGTGATCATCAGAGGAAGCTGCGCCGCCGAAGGGATCCGGGACGGAGTGAACGGTTTTCTGATCGATGAAAACTCTGAATCGCTGGCCGCAAAGATCCGCTCTCTCATATCAAATCCTGATTTCATGAAAGAAGTCGGAAGCAGCGCCGGAAAAGAGATCTACATCTCCTGGGATGAATCCGTCTCAAGAGCATATGACCGTTACTGCACTGTAATCGACCGTTACAAAAGCGGTTATTACAAAAAACGCCTGCCTTATGACTATGACTTTTTCAGGGCACAGGGCGAGCTCATGGAGACGCTCGGTGAGATCAATGCTGCAGGGCAAAATCTTATAAAGGATGCCCTGTCACTTCGAAGCGATATAGATACATCGATCCGCTCTTTCCGCAATAAGGCTATCACCGACGCCATCACTGCAGGATATGAAGCGCAGCAGGAGATACTCAGCCTGAAGAATGAAGCGCAGGAGATGATACGCAGCAAAACAGAAGAAGCTGTCGAGAGTTTTGAAACAGCCCGGAAAGAAATCCTTGAATCATTTGAAAGATATATGTAATAAAACACAGCCTCGCTGTCTGGCGAGGCTGTTTTCATGTTTCAGTGCATACTGCTATTTTCTTATTATTTTGGCAATCCTGCTGTCTTTAAGTCTGATCTTGATCTCTCTTGGCAGCGCATAAGGAAGGATAGCCTTGAGCTTGCCATTCTCAGCTGAGTACATTCTGGAAGCGAGAGGATGATCTCTTTCCAGCTTGATCGCATCAAATTCACACTTTGTCGTACAGAGTCCGCAGCCGATGCATCTGTTGACATCAACTGTCGTAGCGCCGCACTTGAGACATCTGTTGGCTTCTGCTCTGATCTGTACTTCTGTCAGAGGCTCTCTCAGATCATGCCATGTCTTGGTCGGATCGCCGTCTCTGTGACCAGGCTTCTGTCTCGGCATGTTGTCGTAGCTCTCAACGAGAATGTCATCTCTGTCGAGCTCGATGATCTCTCTCAGGTCACGTCCCACGGTCAGTCTGTTCGGGCCCTGATCCTTGTGAACATATCTGTGAAGCGAGTCAGCGATCGGTCTTCCGGCTGCGATAGCATCGATAGCGAATTTCTGTCCGGTCACGATGTCTCCGCCTGCAAAGATGTCCTCCTCTGCTGTCTGCAGTGTTACTGGATCAGCTACGATCATGCCCCTCGGACTGATCTCGACCTTGGTGCCTTCAAGCATCCTGCCGAGGTCAGGCTTCTGGCCGGTGCAGTAGAGCACGGTCGTGCAGTCGAGCTCAGTTGTCTCGCTGTCGTCAAACTTAGGATCGAATCTGCCTTCCTCATTCTTGACGCTTACGCACTTTCTGAAGCTGATTCCGCAGACCTTGCCTGCTTTTACCTTGATCTCGAGAGGACCCCAGCTACCATTGACACTGATGCCTTCTTCTTCACATTCTGTCCTGTCTTCAACGCCCATCGGAAGTTCTTCATATCCTTCAAGCGCAAACATGAACACTTTGTCTGCTCCGGATCTTATTGCTGTCCTTGCAACGTCAGCTCCGATGTTTCCGCCTCCGATGACTACTACATTGCCTTTGAGCTTACCGTTTTCAGGCAGCCTTCCTTCCATAAGAGCGACTTCATCCTCATTGATGATGCGCATAAAGTCGATACCGCTCATAACGCCCTTCGCATCAGCTCCCGGTACGTCGAGCTTTCCGCCGCTCTGGAGACCGGCTGCGATGTAGAATGCCGCATAGCCCTGGTCTCTCAGCTGCTGTATGGTTACATCTTTTCCGACTTCGCAGCCTGTCACGAATTCAACGCCCATCTCCTTCATGACTTCAATCTCAGCATCCACAACGTCCTTCTCAAGCCTGAATGAAGGGATACCGTATCTCAGCATGCCGCCGAGTGCTTTCTGCTTCTCAAATACCGTTACAGGATATCCGCGCTTTCTCAGATAATATGCTGCAGACAGTCCGCCGGGACCTGCTCCGATGATCGCCATCTTGTACTCGTCACCCCAGAATCCGCCGATCTCTTTACCGCATTCAGGCACGAATCTGTGATCAGAATTGAGTTCCTGCGCAGCAATGAACTTCTTGATCTCATCGATTGCTACAGGCTGGTCGATGGTTCCTCTGGTACATCTGTCCTCGCAGCGTCTGTTGCATACAGCTCCGCATACTGCAGGCAGCGGGTTGTCCTGTTTGATCAGCTCTAGAGCTTCTCTGTAGCGTCCCTGGTCTGCCATGTTGATATATCCCTGTACTGACAGGTTAGCCGGGCATGCTGCCTTGCATGGCGATGTTCCTGTTTCATAGCAGTTGATCTTGGCATCTTCTCTGTAGTTCTTGTTCCACTTGTCCGGCCCCCACTTTGTCTCGTTAGGGAGTTCCGTGAGCGGATACTCTACAGCCTGTCCGTTCTTTCTGCAGAGCTTCTGACCGAGCTTAGCAGCGCCTACCGGGCAGATCTCTACGCACTTACCGCATGCAACGCACTTGTTGTGGTCAACATGGGCGCGATAAGCTGACGCAGACATATTAGGTGTGTTGAAGAGCTGGGATGTCTTAAGGGCATTGCAGACTGTGTTGGAGCAGTTGCAGATACCTACGATCTTGTCCTCTCCATCAAGATTGGTGATCTGGTGTACGTAGCCTGCCTTCTCTGCTTTGAGCAGCACTTCCATGATCTCATCGTAAGTAGCGTAACGGGCATCTTTGTGGGTCTCTACAAGATACTCAGCCATATCGCCTACAGCGATGCACCAGTAGTCTTCGATCTCGCCGCCGCCTTCGCCTCTGATTCTCTGCTGTCTTCTGCAGGAGCATACATCCAGGCAGTATTTATCGTATTTTTTCAGCCAGTACGAGAGCTTCTCATACGAAATAGCCTCGCTCTTGCCGTCAATCGCCTTTTCGACAGGGATTACATGCATTCCGAGTCCGCCGCCGCCTTCAGGCACCATGTGGGCTACCTTGCCTACAGGAACCATGGAAGCATAGTGGAAGAATGTGGCGATCTCAGGATGCTCTTCCATAAGCTTTCCCGTCATCAGCATGTATTCGCCTGAGCCTACGACCCATTTCGGTACAAAATACTGTTTCTCGTTCGTCTTGTTTTCACGGTCATATTCCAGGAGGCCCTTCTGGCAGATACCTTCAGCCATATTGAGCGCTTCTGTGACTGTCATGTTGTTTCTCTTTGCGAGCTGTTTTACTGTAAGCTTGACTGTCCTCTTCTTTTTGAAGTTCAGCATAAACTTGATTTCATCAGTTGTGAGCAGCTTATCCAGAAGCCAGAAATCAGGTTCATCATTGGCGATCTTGTCAGGATTTCCCGACATTCCGAGATCATCTGTGATCATGGCTGCTAGCTGTCTGATCAGTTCTTCGCGTTCATGGTCTTCCATCGGATATGTTTCCGGCAGATAATCCCAGTCATTGAAAAAATAATCCTTGAATCTTTCAGGTACCATATCAGTTTCCTCTCCTACAATCATCACATTATGACAGGAAGCAGTATATCCCCCTTCCCCCCATTTCTTATTACCTACAGTTTAGCACATATTTATTCTGACCAAAAGGTGAGAAAAAAGAAAGCCCTGAACAAGTTCTGATACTTGTCCAGGGTTTCAATGAAATTCGATTCGGGTTAAAAATTACTTGTTTGCTGCGTTCATCTGTGCAGCAACCTCAGCTGCGAAGTCCTCTTCCTTCTTCTCGATGCCTTCGCCTACTTCGAATCTGACAACCTTTGTTAAGGTAAGATCCTTATCAACAGATTTCAGATACTCAGCAACAGTCTGCTTGCCATCTTCTGCTCTTACATAAACCTGATCCATCAGGCAGATTTCCTTGAGCTGCTTGGAGATACGTCCGTTAACCAGACCCTTGAAGATCTTGTTTTCGGAGATTTCCATCTTGGCAGCGATTGCAAGACCGGCAAGTCTTGTCTTAGCTTCCTCTGAAAGGAAGTTAGGCAGGTAGTTGAAGTTGAAGCTCTTGTCTGCTCTCTTTTCAGCAAGAATAGCAATATCCTCATCGCCCCATACGCCGGCAACCTTGTCAAGAAGTCCGTTCAGGATCGGCTTAGGAAGTGTGAACGGATCATTCAGTGCACTTTCAAGAGTGATTTTTCCGAGACTTGCAAGTTCTTCCTCGGAAATCTCATCTCTGCTGACATACTGAGGATTCATTGCAGCAACCTGCATTGCAACGTTCTTCAGTGCCGCTTTGTTCTCTTCATTGTCTGCGCCTTCAGCAGCAACGATAACACCAATATTTCCGCCGCCATGAATATAAGAAGCCATGACATCTCCGGAAACCTTGTCGATCCTTCTGACGTTCATGTTTTCACCGATCTTTGCGATAAGAGCAGTCAGAGCTTCTCCTACAGTTGAACCTTCATCAAAAGCCATAGCCTTGAAAGCGTCCATATCGTTGCTTTCTGCATTAAGAGCCAGCTTGGCCAGTTTCTCTACGAAATTGATGAATTCATCATTCTTCGCTACGAAGTCTGTTTCAGAGTTTACTTCTACGATAGCAGCTGTCTTGCCGTCTTCTGAGAATGCAGTCCTGACAAGACCCATAGCAGCGATTCTTCCTGCCTTCTTAGCAGCCTTCGAAAGTCCCTTTTCTCTCAGTACAGCTCTGTCCATATCTCCATCAGCTTCAACCAGAGCCTTCTTGCAGTCCATCATACCTGCGCTGGTCATGTCGCGCAGCTCTTTCACCATCTTTGCCGTTACAGCCATAATTTCCTCCTGTTATGTATACGCCGTATTATTATTACTCTTCGTCTGCTGCTTCCTCAGCCTCTGCTTCTGCAGGAGCTGCCTGAGCCTCAGGTGCATCAGCAAAGCTTTCGCCCTGCTTAGCCTCGATGATAGCGTCTGCCATTGTGCTGGTGATCAGCTTGACAGCTCTGATAGCGTCATCGTTAGCCGGAATAACGAAATCAACATCATCCGGGTCACAGTTAGTGTCTACGATGCCGACTACAGGGATTCCGAGGATCTTAGCTTCCTTGACAGCGATTCTTTCCTTCTTAGGATCAACTACGAAGAGTGCTCCAGGCATTCCCTTCATGTCCTTGATTCCGCCGAGATACTTCTCGAGCTTGTCTGCCTCTGCGATCATCTTGAGAGCTTCCTTCTTGGCATACTTGTTGATAGTGCCGTCTTCCTGCATCTCTCTGATCTCAGCGAGTCTGTCGATTCTCTTGCTGATTGTCTTGTGGTTGGTCAGCATTCCGCCGAGCCATCTCTCATTTACGAAGAACATTCCGCATCTCTCTGCCTCATCTCTGATAGCAGCCTGAGCCTGCTTCTTGGTTCCTACGAAGAGAACCGGCTTGCCGCTTGCTCCAACCTGTCTCATGAAATCATATGCCTCATCGATCAGACCGAGTGTCTGCTGAAGGTCGATGATGTAGATTCCATTTCTCTCTGTGAAGATATAAGGAGCCATCTTAGGGTTCCATCTTCTTGTCTGATGTCCAAAGTGGACGCCTGCTTCAAGCAG
>ONHU01000004.1 GCA_900317675.1 uncultured Eubacteriales bacterium | reverse complement strand
TGAGACGTTCTTCTGTTCCTTTTACACTTGCAGCTACAAACAGATCATTTATCATACTTACAATCCTCCTATGCAGTATTTATTCAGGGAATTGATCTTGTCCTAATCATAAATATTATAATGCATCCGGACAGAAAAAACATCAGAGTATTCGTTTTTTTCTTAACATTACGGTTCAGTCTGCAAAAAGGCTCTTCGCCTCAGGCATTATAGGTTAACGGAAGGATCCCCGCAGCATACAGCACGTCTTCTACCTTGGATACAGGTGTTATATCGATCTTTTCTCGTACTTCATCAGCTACATCCTTGAGGTCATACATGTTTTCCTCAGGGATGAATGCTTTCGTGATGCCGGCACGTTCCGCTGCCATGAGTTTTTCAGGCAGACCTCCGATAGGCGTCACTACTCCTCTCAGAGCAACTTCACCTGTCATTGCGATATGCGGATCAATGACTTTGCCTGTCACAAGACTCGCAAGAGCCGTTGTCATAGCGATTCCTGCCGACGGTCCGTCTTTTGGCACTGCTCCATCCGGTACATGGATATGAAGATCTCCTTCTCTGAACAGTTTTTCCGAATCAGGGAACATGGATTTTACCAGGCTGACAGCTATGCGGGCTGATTCCTGCATGACATCCCCGATCTTTCCGGTGATGATGATATCGCCCTTGCCCTTAGTTAACATTGTCTCTATATAGAGGATTTCGCCTCCGACCGGTGTCCAGGCCAGTCCTGTAACAACACCGGCCTTAGGTTCAGGCAGGATCTTGTTGTGCTGGACAGGTCTTGTATCCATGCTGTCTCTTACCGCCTGAGGGTCAACGTTGAATTTTACATCAGGATCAGTCGCAACCTTTACCGCAAACATACGGCAGAGAGTGTCTATACATTTCCTGAGTCCGCGCACACCTGCTTCCATGGTGTAATCAGAGATCAGAGTCTCTATAGCTTCGCTGCTTATCTCCATCTGATCCTCTCTGATCCCTGCCGCTTCCATCGCTTTAGGCACAAGGTGTCTTTTGGCTATCTGGAGTTTTTCGATCGGAGTATATCCGCTGAACTGGATCACTTCCATACGGTTGAGGAGTGGTTCGGGAATCGTGTCCGTCGTATTGGCTGTGCAGATAAAAAGCACATCCGAAAGATCATACGGAACGTTCATATAGTGATCAGTGAAAGTATTGTTCTGTTCAGGATCGAGCACCTCAAGCAATGCGCTTGCCGGATTACCGTGGTATGAAGCTGAAAGCTTATCCACTTCATCGAGCACCATGACCGGGTTGCTGACTCCGCTCTTGCTGATCCCATCCATGATGCGGCCCGGCATCGCTCCGATATAAGTCCTGCGGTGTCCGCGGATATCTGATTCATCATGAACTCCGCCGAGCGATACCCTTACGTATTCACGACCGAGAGCTCTTGCAATACTCTTTCCGATACTGGTTTTGCCTGTTCCCGGAGCGCCTACGAAGAGGAGGATCGATCCTCTCTGCTGCTTTCTGAGGTTCATGACTGCGATCTGCTGTATGATGCGGTCTTTGACTCTCGAGAGGCCGTAGTGATCTTCATCGAGGACGCGTCTGGCTTCCTCAAGATCGATGCTGTGAGCTTCCTCCTTGGTCCATGACAGACCGGTGATGAAGTCAAGATAATCATAGAGAAGACCTGCTTCAGCGCTCTGTGATCCTTCCTGTTTGAGCCGGTTGAGGACTTTATCAGCCTCTTTTCTGGCTGTTTCATTCATACCGGATTCGGCGATCTTCTGCTCGAATTTCCTTATATCGGTCACATTTTCAGGATGCATCTCGTCAAGCTCTCTCTGAAGATGTTCCATCTGGCGCTTGATTGCCTGCTCGCGGTACATCTGCTGATGCTCCTGCTGCTGGGAAGTCACCGCTTCATTGGTGATGCGCCCGACCTCAAGGAACCCGTACAGGATCTCTTCTATCATCTCAGCGCGCCTGAGTTTGCTGTCTTCTGCCAATATCGCATATCTGCGCTCATTTTCGATCTCAAGCCATGGCGACATAGCGCATGCGGCCATTCCGATCGAATCGACTTGTCTGAGCCAGTATTCCGCAGAATCCCCCCACTCAAAACCTGATGCGAAATCCCTCATCTCCTGAACGAGATCCTTCAGCTTCTCTGCTTCAACGGCAGAGCTCATGTCATCGATATCGCTTCTCCTGCTGACGGAAAGCCTGATCGTATGATCATAGGCTATCTCAATATTGGAGATATCTACACGGCTGTCTGTGTGTATTACAACATAACCCTGCTGATTGATCTCTTTGATCACGCCGGCCTGACCTATCGGATAGAAGCTTTCCGGAGTCATATCGGCATAATTCTCGTTTTCTTTTGCGACAATAAGGATCACTCTGTCCCCGACAGCTATTCCTTTGTCGCCCGCACTGCGGCGGATCTGATCTATTCCGAAATACACGTTTGCATCCGGAGTCAGTATCATATTATATACCGGTACTGCTATCATTTCGTCTCCTTGCCCTTTATAAAGAAATCGCACCACACGCAGATAAAATGCTTCTGCGGGCGGTGCGCATTTGTCGCTTCTGCACAATCGTGGCTGTGCGTATTGTTTTCGTACTGATTGAGAAACCTAGAACTTCAGTGTCCCGAATTTCTTTTTCTTAGGATATGCGTCGTCTCCGAGCTTTGCAGCCATCTCCTCGACAGCTTTCTTTTCTTTGCGGCTGAGTTTCGTCGGTACTTCAACGACAACCTTTACATACAGGTCGCCCTTTCTTCCCGTCCTCACATCAGGAACGCCTTTGCCCTTGAGTCTGAACGATGATCCTGTCTGGGTACCCGGCGTGATAGTATAACTGTATGTCTCGCCGAATCCCGGAACCTGCACCTTCGCGCCAAGTGCCGCCTGGTCAAAGGTGATCGGAAGTTCAAGGTAGAGGTCATTGCCTCTTCTCTTATATGTGCTGTGAGGTCTGACGTTGACAACGATATACAGATCGCCTTCCGGTCCTCCGTTGATGCCCGGTTCTCCCTGTCCTCTTACAGTTACGATGCTGTCATTGTCTACTCCCGCAGGAATGTCGACCTTGATCTTGACTGTTTTACGGATCCTGCCGGTACCGCTGCAGTCAGGACACGGTGACTCGACTACCTGACCTGTGCCTCCGCACTTTGAACATGTTGTAACATTCTGGAATCTGCCAAAAGGAGTGTTGCTTACCTGAGAGATCTGTCCGCTGCCTCCGCAGGCATCACAGGTCTTGCGTCCTGTGCCCGGTCTTGCTCCTGATCCATCGCAGGTCTTGCATCTGATGTCCTTAGTCAGTTCTATCTGTTTGCTGCAGCCGAAGAGAGCATCGGTGAAATCGATGGTCACAGTCTTCTGTAAGTCACGCCCCTTCTGTGGTCCGTTACGTCTGGCTCCGCTTCTTCTGCCGCCGCCAAAGCTTCCGAACATATCGAAGATATCCTCGAAATTCATGCCTGCGCCGCCGAAGCCGCCAAAGTCCCCGAATCCGCCGAATCCGCCTGCGCCGCCGCCATAGCTTGGATCTACTCCGGCGAAGCCGAATCTGTCGTATTTACTTTTCTTGTCTGCATCGGAGAGAATCTCATAAGCCTCATTGACTTCTTTGAATTTTTCCTCTGCGTCTTTATCACCGGGGTTCCTGTCCGGATGATACTTCATCGCGAGCTTGCGGTAAGCCTTCTTGATCTCTTCATCGCTCGCGGTCTTCTGTATTCCGAGTACCTCGTAATAATCTCTCTTATCTGCCATTACAGTTTATTTCCTTTTGTATGTAGTCTTGGTGCGCATACAAACGCATGCGCACCTGTTGACTATACCACATTGATGATTAATCGTCTACGACTTCGTAGTCTGCATCTACAGTTCCGTCATTGGAAGGACCCTGATTACCGCCATTTCCGCCGAATCCTCCCATGTTAGGATTGAATCCGCCCATGTTGCCCGGGTCAAATCCGCCTGCATTGCCCTGTGCTCCTGCCTGAGCCTGAGCTTCCTGATAGATCCTTGTTGAAATCGGATAGAATGCATTTGTAAGTGCTTCCATCTTGGACTTCATGCCCTCGATATCATTAGCATCGATAGCCTTCTGCAGGTCTTCCCTTGCAGCGCTTACTGCAGCCTTTTCCTGTTCAGTAGCCTTATCCTCGAGGTCCTTCATCTGTCTTTCAGTCTCAAACAGCATTCCCTCTGCCTGGTTTCTGGTCTCGACAGCTTCCTTCTGCTTGCGGTCTTCCTCTGCATACTGCTCAGCTTCCTTGACCTTGGCATTGATCTCCTCTTCGGAGAGCTTTGTTGAAGATGTGATCGTGATCTTCTGCTCTTTGCCTGTACCGAGGTCCTTAGCGCTTACGTTAACGATACCATTGGCATCGATATCGAAAGTAACTTCGATCTGAGGGATCCCTCTTGGAGCAGGTGCGATACCTGTCAGCTGGAATCTGCCAAGTGTAATGTTGCCGGCAGCCATAGGTCTCTCACCCTGCATTACGTGGATATCTACTGCTGACTGATTGTCTGCAGCGGTCGAGAAGATCTGGCTCTTCTTAGTAGGGATAGTTGTATTTCTCTCGATCAGCTTTGTAGCTACTCCGCCGAGTGTCTCGATGGACAGTGACAGCGGTGTTACATCCAGAAGCAGGATGTCATTGACTTCACCTGTGAGTACTCCGGCCTGAATGCTTGCTCCGATAGCAACGCATTCATCAGGGTTGATGCCCTTGAACGGCTCCTTGCCTGTTACTCTCTTTACTGCTTCCTGAACTGCAGGGATTCTTGTTGATCCGCCTACGAGGATGACCTTTGCAAGATCAGCGCTGGTAACGCCTGCATCCTTCATTGCTTTGTGCATAGGCTCGATTGTCTTGTCAACGAGATCCTTGGTCAGCTGATCAAATCTTGCTCTTGTTACATCCATATCCATGTGGAGAGGACCCTCTGAGGATACTGTGATGAACGGAAGGTTGACCTTTGTGGTCTGTGCGCTTGAAAGTTCCTTCTTAGCCTTTTCTGCTGCTTCCTTGAGTCTCTGAAGAGCCATCTTGTCAGCTCTGAGGTCAATGCCGTGCTCTTTCTGGAAGCTGTCAGCGAGGAAGTTCATCAGCGCGTTGTCGAAGTCATCTCCGCCAAGATGAGTGTCGCCGTTTGTAGCAAGTACTTCAAATACTCCGTCGCCGAGCTCAAGTACTGATACATCGAATGTGCCGCCGCCCAGGTCGTATACCAGGATCTTCTGGCTGCCGTTGTCTTTGTCAAGACCATATGCCAGAGATGCTGCAGTAGGCTCGTTGATGATTCTCTTGACGTCGAGTCCGGCGATCTTGCCGGCATCCTTTGTTGCCTGCTTCTGTGCGTCTGAGAAGTAAGCAGGAACTGTGATAACAGCCTCTGTTACCTTCTCACCGAGGTATGCTTCTGCATCTGCCTTGAGCTTAGCAAGGATCATGGCTGAGATATCCTGAGGTGTGTATGCCTTTCCATCGATATCTACAGTATAAGCCTCGCCCATGTGTCTCTTGATGGATGCAATCGTTCTGTCAGGGTTGGTGATTGCCTGTCTCTTGGCTGTTTCGCCTACAAGCCTTTCGCCCTTGGTTGTGAAAGCTACTACAGAAGGTGTGGTTCTTGCGCCCTCTGCATTAGTGATAACGGTTGGCTCGCCGCCTTCAAGTACAGCGACGCAGCTGTTTGTTGTTCCGAGATCTATTCCGATTACCTTGCTCATTTTATTTCCTCCGTTTATATCAAATGGTTATTTAACATTATTTTCTGACTACTGCTACCATAGAAGGTCTGATCACCTTGTCGTTGAGCTTGTAGCCTTTCTGCAGTACTTTGCTTATCTTTCCGTCATCATGCTCTTCACTGTCTTCAGTCATGACGGCGTTATGAACGTTAGGATCAAAGTCCTCGCCCAGAGCCTTGATCTCTTCGAGACCGGCATGTTCAAGAGCAGTCTTAAGCTGTGTGAAGATCAGCTCCATACCCTTTGAATAGCTTTCGAGGTCTCCGGACTCTGTCTGCAGTGCTCTTTCAAAATTGTCGAGTACAGGCAGCAGCTCGCCGATGATCTTTTCATTGGCATAAGCATGGATATCTGACTTCTCCCTGGCTGCTCTGCGCTTGAAGTTCTGAAACTCTGCCATAAGTCTCATATAGCGTTCAGATTCGGCTTCTGCTGCTTTGACTTCCGCTTCTGTATTGTCTTCTTCCGCTGCTGTTTCAGCGCTCTTCTCAGTCTGCGGAGTTTCCTCTTCAGCAGGTTCTGCTTCTGCTGCTTCCGGCTCAGCTTCGGCAGCCGCTTCCTGTTTTTCTTCTTTTTCCGCTTCAGTGTCCTCGATAGGTATCTGTCTGCGAGTTTCTTCAGCCATTACGTTATTTCCTTTCAAGATATGTATATTTATGCAAACTGCCTGTCAGACAGTTATATGCTACTCATCTGTATCTTTCTCACCGTCTGTCAGTCTGAACGATTCGCTCAGATTGTTGGTAAGGTATTCCATAAGCGATGTTACCTCGTCGTATTTCATCCTTGTCGGACCTATGACTCCGATCTTGCCGACGAGTTTTCCGTCAACATGATATGTCGCCGTGATTAGCGTGCAGTCCTTCATAGTCGCGTTCTCATCACCTATCGTGACGACGACTCCGTCTGCTCTCTGGAGCATCTTCTGTGTAAACCAGTCCTTCTGAGCAAACAGCTGCATGAAGTCTCTGGCTCTGTCAATGCTTGAATACTCAGGCAGATTGAAGATGTTCGTCATGCCTTCCATATACAGATTGACGTTGAGCATATCCTCAAGTGTCCTGAGGAATCCCGGCATTACATTTCCTCTGAGTGTGCTCAGAGCCTCTATATCCGTACCTACATCTTCAATGATATGACTCTTCATGACATCGTCGAGGGTGCGCCCCTTGTATGTCACGGTCATGTTCTTGCTGAGCAGATCAAGGGATTCCTGTGTATAAGGTACCTTGAGTCTCATAGTAGTGTTGGTAATATTGCCGCTCTCTCCTACGATCATGAGTATGATCGTTCTCTCATCTACAGGCAGAAGCCTGATAAAAGCAATCGTCTCATCGTTAGTCGCCGGCGTGAGGGCAAAGCTTGTAAGATGTGTTATCTCGCTGAGCAGCTCGGCTGCGTGTCTGATCGTTGCATCGAACTCATCCCTGCTGGCCTGAAGCCTGTCATTGATAAGTCTCTTTTCCCTGGCACTGAGATTCTTCTTCTTCATCAGGGTGTTGACGTACAGTCTGTAAGCCTTATCTGAAGGGACTCTGCCGGCCGAGGTATGCGGATGTGTCAGGTATCCCATCTCCTCGAGATCAGACATCTCATTTCTTATGGTTGCAGGACTGACGCCAAGGTCATATTTCTTTGCGATCGATCTCGAACCGACCGGCTCGGCATTCTCAACATAATCGTTTATGATTGCCTGCAGTATCTGAAGTTGTCTTTCGCTGAGATCCATGGCGCTCCTCCTTTTTTTCATTCTTTGTTAGCACTCGCTTGATCAGAGTGCTAATCGCTATGCATAATATACTCTTTGTGATGTCAACTGTCAACACTTATTTTTGCAAAAAAATAACCGCCGAAGCGGTTATTTTTTTCATGTCCGGATTCCGGTGTTCCGGCAGATCTATGCTTCTCCGAGTACATTGCCGACGAAATACGGGAGCTGCTTTTTCCACCACGGCCAGTCATGATTGACATCATAACCCCAGAAATCGACCCATCCGGATATGCCCTTGGATGCCATGATCTCTTTCATCAGGCCGGCATCGCGGCGCATCTCATCTTCCCATGCTCCCTGTCCGGAGCAGATGATGATATTGCTGTTGGCATACAGATCCATCCAAGGATGATCACCAGGCATATTAGGAAGGAAATCGACAGGTGAATTCGCGTATACGAGGTCATCCATATAATCATGGAAGAACATTCTGGCATCAAATGTTCCGCTGAGTGAAATCAGAGTGTCGAACAGGTCCGGTCTGCGGAAGAAGAATACTCCTGCATGAGTTCCGCCCATGCTGCAGCCTGTAACGATCCCTCTGTTCTCGCTGCTTACGAATTTAGGAGCGAGTTCATCAGTTACATAGTGGAACCACTTTTCCTGTAGTTCGATTCTGTATCTTGGATCTCCGAACTGATCAGACCAAGTCTCTTCATCTATACTGTCAACGCAGACTACCATGAGCTTGCCGGCTTCTATCCACGGGCGTACCGTCTCTACCATCCCGAAGCTTGCAAAATCGTATGTGTGCCCGTTCTGCGGTGCAAAAGCGAACATGACTTTTCCGCTGTCCCCGAAGACTGCGTATTCCATATCGCGGTCAAGGATCCAGCTGTACTCTCTGTTATATGTTTCGTTCATTGATAGTATCTCCTCTTTATCAGTCTATCCTTGCATGGATGAATTCATTGTATTCTTCAACTTCTTCCAGTGTATCCAGAATAGCGGTATACATCTGGTTTCCCATAGCTCCCGAGAGAACGTCCGGCATACGCTCGCACATCTTCATGCAGCTTCCGTATTTTTCAAGTATCTCCTCATGGCTGTGTACATATGTGTGGATGTCTCTTCTGGACGCGTATGCGCAGAATCTGTCTCCGCCAAGATCCGGCAGGCGGCGCTCATTGAATGCAACCATCTCAGCCCAGATCTCATATACGTCTGTGTTGTGCGCATAGTCCATCATATCCGGGGTGTATCCGCCCGCAGGTCTCATGTTGACCTCGAGACCGACGAAATCCCCTACCTTGCCGAGGTTCTTTCTTGCCTGTGTCAGACGGAAGAACTCGAAATGCACAAATCTGCTCTTGACTTTGAATGCCTTCAGAGCAGCGCGCCCGTATTCGCGGAGCTGCTCAGGAACTACGTCTGTCGTGTAATATGCCAGATCAAGCCCCTTGTTGACCATGTCTGCGATCGAAGGCGGGAACCAGTTGGATGATTCAAACAGTACTTCTCCCTGCGCATTGCAGATCGCATCATAGGAATAGATGTTGCCGTATACAAATTCCTCCATCACGTAAGGATGATCCGGAAGATTATTGTAGAACCACTCGAGATCTTCTTCGCTTTCAAGCTTCCATGTGTCTGCTGCCCCGACTCCGATATCCGGCTTGACGATAACAGGGAAGCCTCCTATTTCATCAAGGAACGCCCTTGCAGCGCTGATGTCCGTGACCTTGTGGTTGCGGGCAGTCGGTATGCCTGCTTCCTTGTAGAAAGGCTTCATCGCTGATTTGCTCTTCCACATGGACAGCTCGTCCGGCTGTACGCCTGTTGTGATATTGAAATCCCTGCGGAGCATCGCATCCTGTTCGAGCCAGTATTCTGTGTTGGACTCAAGCCAGTCTATCTTGCCGTATTTGAAGGCAAAATAAGCTACCGCGCGGTACATCTCATCGTAGCTCTCCATGTTTCCGACTTTATAATACTCGGTAAGCGCTGCCTTCAGCGGTTCCTCAAGACTGTCATAAGGCGCGTCTCCGATTCCGAGGACATTGACCCCGTTTCTCTTCAGGCGGTCACAGAAGTTCCAGTATGTGTGCGGAAAATTAGGTGATATAAATATAAAGTTCATGCAGTCCCCCCTTTAAATAATATTGCAGAACTGATTTCGCTTTCTTACAGTACGACCTTTCCTTCAAGTACTGCTCTCAGGCGCTCGCCGTAAGGACTCTTGCCGCAGCGGGCTGCGCTTTCTCTCAGCTGATCGTCATCGATCCAGCCAAAGTGATAAGCGATTTCCTCCGGAGCAGAGATCGTCATGCCCTGATACTGTTCGATCATGCTGACAAAATCTGTAGCTCTCTGCAGACTGTCGAAGGTACCTGCGTCCATCCATGTATAACCTCTTCCGAGGAGCTGTGCGTTGAGTCTTCCCTCCTGCAGATACATGTCATTGAGAGTCGTGATCTCAAGTTCGCCTCTCGCGCTGGGTTTTACGTTGTCAGCCATGCTGCTCACACCCTTAGGATAGAAATACAGGCCGACGATCGCGTAGTTGCTCTTTGGTTTTTTAGGTTTTTCTTCGACTGAGATCACGCGTACGCCGTGACTGTCATTGCTTTTTTTCTCGAATTCCATGATACCGAACCGTTCAGGATCCTCAACATAGTATCCGAAAATTGTCGCGCTGCCCGCCTCAGCATCTCTTGTCGCATCAAGAAGCTTGTGATTGAGACCGTTTCCGTAGAAAATATTGTCCCCAAGCACCATGGCACAGGCGTCATCTCCAATGAACTCGCGCCCTATTGTAAATGCCTGCGCAAGTCCTTCAGGCTTATCCTGTACAGCGTAAGATAACTCCATACCGAACTGCGATCCGTCTCCGAGAAGCTGCTTGATCCTTGGTGTGTCTTCCGGTGTGCTGATGATGAGCACCTCGCGGATCATGGCAAGCATAAGAGTCGACAGAGGATAGTAGATCATAGGCTTGTCATAAACAGGCAGAAGCTGCTTTGAGGTGACTATGGTAAGAGGATACAGCCTTGTGCCGGCTCCACCGGCGAGAATTATTCCTTTCATTATTATTCCTCCCAGCTGAATTTATATGGCAGGCCGAGCTTATCTCGGACTGCTGTAAGATCTTTTCTTTCTGATGCGTTGATTGGAACACCTTTGTCTTTTCTGTCCAGCCAGGCAAGGTATTCCTTCTCACCGGCTGTATAAATACGGTCATGTCCCGGAGCTTTTCTGGATGCTCTGAGTGTCCGGCAGATATCTCCCGCGATCTTCCGGAATTCTTCCTGTCCCATAAAGGCATCAGGATCTATCACGAAGAAGAAGTGACCGAGATGATACATCTCAGGCTCGCCGGCAGCATTCCTTCCGGAGAGAGCTTTCATGTACTGCCCTCCGGCAAGAGCGGCTGAAAGAATCTCAACGACCGCCGCGTATCCGTAGCCCTTGTATCCTGCCATCTCGTCTCCGATGCCTCCGAGCGGAGCCAGTGCCGCAGTACCGCTGACCAGAGCCTTGAGGATCTCTTCGCTGTCAGTCATAGCTGTTCCATCCTGCGATATCACCTGACCTGCAGGGGTGTCCTTGCCCTGACGGGCGTAAAACTCTATCTTTCCTCTTTGAACTACTGACGTAGCGCAGTCGATGCAGAAAGGGAATTCCTCGTCGGTAGGAAGTGAAAATACCAGCGGGTTGGTTCCCATCATATTTTCAACTCCGTAAGTCGGTGCTATGGATGGCCTTGCATTCGTTCCGGTAAGTCCGATAAGGCCTTCCTTTGCCGCCATATTAGACCAGTATCCGGCAATTCCGTAATGAGTGGAGTTCCGGATCGCTCCGCCTGCCATGCCGTACGCCTTGGCCTTTTCTATCAGTTTCTCCATCATTCTGTAGCTTGCCACCATACCCATGCCGTCATGAGCATCCATGACAAGAGTCGTCGGAGTCTCCCTGAGAATCTCTATATCCGTGCGGGGAAGCAAGGTGCCGTTATCGAACCTGTCAATATAGATAGGTTTGAAGCGGTTGCACCCATGGCTGTCAATCCCGCGGCGGTCAGCTTCCGCAAGCACATCCGCGCAGATCTCCGCCTCCTCGCGGGGAACCCCGCAGCCGACAAACGCATCCGTCATAAACGAGATCAGAGTATCCCAGTCAATGTAAACGATCTTGTTACTATCTGTCATTTCTGATTGTTCCTTTCGGCTAATTATATTTATTATACACGAAAAGGGCACATAATATGCCCTTCAGTTTGCAAATATCATATTGTGTGCGTTCAGGCTCCCGCCGTCATCATCCTGTCTGCCCTTTTCTGACGGACATTGACGATGATGAGCACGACCAGCGCAACGACGAAAATGATCGTAGACAGCGCGAAAAGACTCGGTCTTATGCCTATCTTGACCTCGCTGTAAATCAGTGTGGATATCGTATTGATTCCGGCGCCTCTGGTGAAGTATGTGATGATGAAATCATCGACAGACATCGTGAAACTCAGCAGGAATCCTGACATGATTCCCGGTTTCAGCTCAGGAATAACGATCTTCCGGAAAGCGTATTTTTCCGATGCTCCCAGATCCAGCGCGGCCTCAAACAGCCTGTCTGTATTTTTGTTGAGTCTTGGCTTGACTGACAGGATGACATACGGGATGCAGAATGTCGTATGCGAGAACAGGATCGACATATAGCCTCTCGGCCAGTGGATCATCAGGAAAAACAGCATCAAAGCGATACCTGTGACGATATCCGCGTTGAGCATAGGGATGTTGTTGAATGCCATCAGCGTATTCTCCTGCCTCGGCTTCATTGCTGACATACCCAGTACGGCAAGCGTACCGACGATTGTCGCAATCGTTGCTGCCAGTATCGCGATGGAGAATGTGTTTACGATAGCTCCCATCATGAGTCTGCTCTGGAAAAGTTCAGCATACCAGTGCAGGCTGAAACCTGTCCAGACCGACATTGACTTTGCGTCATTGAAAGACAGCACAATAAGAGTCAGTATCGGCAGATACAGAAACAGCATGATGATTAAGATGTAGATACGACCGAATACTTTCTTCATTGATCCTGCTTTCTATATCAGATTCTGTCCGCCCGTCTTGTCGAATTTCTGGAGCAGCAGCATGCTTGCGATGATGAATATCATCATGACCAGCGAAAGGCCTGATCCGAGATACCAGTTGGAGTTTACAGTGAATTCCTGTTCAATGATATTGCCTATCAGGTTTATCTTGCCTCCGCCGAGCATGTTGGAGATAACGAATGTAGTCAGCGCAGGGATAAATACCATTGTGACGCCGCTCACGATTCCCGGCACGGTCAGCGGAATGATGACTTTTGCATAGGTCATTGCCTTGCTTGCGCCGAGGTCGTATGCCGCTTCTATCAGGTGGCTGTCTATCTTGGATACTGTGTTGTATATAGGAAGTATCATGAACGGCAGGAAGTCATATACCATGCCGAGCACGATCGCTCCCGGAGTATTCATCAGTTCCTGCCGCGGCAGACCGACAGCCGTGATCAGCGCGTTGATAACGCCCTGTCTCTCAAGCAGGACCTGCCATGCCATAGTCCTGAGCAGGAAGTTCATCCACATAGGAAGGATGATAACAAAAATAAGGAAGCCCTGCTTGCCCCACTTGCTTTCCCTTAGTATCATCGCCATCGGGAAAGCCAGAAGAAGGCATATGACAGTGCTGACAAATGCAAGCAGAAGCGAAAGTCCCAGCGCCTGCAGGTGATCATGCTGGAACATAGCTAAAATGTTGGCAAAAGTAAGACCTCCTTCACGGGTCGTGAAGCCATAGTAGGCGATCGATGCCAGAGGGATGATGGTCCCCGCTATGATCCATATTATGAAAGGTGTCGCAAAACGTTTCTTTGCTGCCAATTGTTCTCCTTTATATATCAAGCTCTATGGCTGACTCAGCTTCACTCTTAGGTTTATGCATGATCTGGATGTTCTCAGGATCGACCTTCATACCGATCTTTTCTCCGACATCATGCTGATCGTAGTTCTGCAGAAGCCATTCTATCTTGCCGTCTTCACTCTGTACCAGCATCTCATAGTGGACTCCGATAAACAGCTTTGAGATGATCGTGCCGTTCCACTGACCCTGTCCGTACGGAACGATGTCAATGTCTTCAGGTCTGATAACAACGTCGACTGCGAGTCTAGGCGGGAAGCCCTGCTCAGTGCCGTCTATGCACGGATATTCGACGCCGTCTATCTTTACAACTCTCTCAGCCGTCATCATGCCGTCAAGAATATTGCTGTCGCCGATAAAGTCGGCAACAAACGCGTTGACAGGCTCATCATAGATCTCTTCAGGCGTTCCCTGCTGCTGTATATATCCCTCGTTCATAACAACGACCTTGTCGGACATTGTCAGAGCCTCTTCCTGATCATGTGTGATATACAGGAAAGTGATGCCGAGTTCTTTTTTGAGCCTTACCAGCTCATACTGCATCTCCTGTCTGAGCTTGAGGTCGAGTGCTCCGAGCGGCTCGTCTAAAAGCAGCACCTTAGGCTCATTGACTATAGCTCTTGCCATAGCGATTCTCTGCTGCTGACCGCCGGACATCTGATCTATACGCCTGTTCTGGAATCCGTCGAGATTGACCAGCTTGAGCGCGTATTTGATCTTATCCTTAATATACTGTTCCGGCTTGTTTTTTACTCTCATACCAAAAGCTATGTTCTCTCCCACAGTCATGTGCGGAAAGAGAGCATAGTTCTGAAATACAGTGTTGAGATGTCTCTGGTTGGCCGGCAGATCGGTAATATCCTTGCCGTCAAACAGCACCCTGCCCTCGTCCGGTTTCTCAAAACCGCCGATGATTCTGAGTGTTGTCGTCTTGCCGCAGCCCGAAGGCCCGAGCAGTGTTACGAACTCATTTTCAGCAACGCTGAGGTCGATGCCGTTAAGCACCATTGTGTCATCAAAGCTCTTGACGATATGCTCGAGTCTGATAAGTTCGCTCAATAAAGTATCCTCCTGTTAATATGATCACGCCTCTTTGAGTCCGAGAGCATCGAGAACACCGAGGATGGATTCCATCTGTGTTCCCTCATTGAATTCGATTTTTCCTGCGTCTGCTTCCTGTGAGAGGACCGGATCGATCGGAAGTCTCTCAAGCAGTCTGATTCCGTTGGCAGCGCATACTGCCTCTGCCTGGCTCGGTCCGAACATCTCGATCTTGCGTCCGCAGTCAGGGCAAGTGAGATAGCTCATGTTTTCAACAAGTCCGAGCACAGGAATGTTCATGAGGTTTGCCATGTTGACGGCCTTTGCAACGATCATGCTGACAAGATCCTGAGGTGATGTAACAACGATGATCCCATCGATCGGAAGTGACTGGAACACTGTCAGAGGTACATCGCCTGTCCCCGGAGGCATATCTATGAAGAGTACATCGAGGTCTCCCCAGCAGACATCCGTCCAGAACTGTTCAACAACACCGCCGATCACAGGACCTCTCCATACGACAGGATCGGTCTCATTTTCTACCAGCAGATTGATGGACATAAGGCTGATCTCAGTAGGTGTGACTTCCGGCAGGATACCGAACTCTGAACCCATAGCCTTGCTGTGGATGCCGAACATCTTAGGAATCGAAGGACCGGTAATGTCTGCATCCATGATTCCTGTTTTATATCCGTTTCTTGTAGCAGCCAGCGCGCTCAGCGCAGTTACCATTGACTTTCCAACGCCGCCCTTGCCGCTGACAACACCGATGACTTTCCTGATTGAGCTGTGCTCATTGAGCTGTGCTTTCTGGATTCCTCCATTCCTGGAAGCGCAGTCTGCTCCGCAGCTGCTGCAGTCGTGAGTGCAGTTTTCATCAGGAGCTGCACCCTGATCATCAGCCTGATGCATCATCGGTTCGATTTCAAGATTCTTAAGCATTGTTTTCCCTCACATAAAAACTATTTTTGATATCCGCAGAGGGTCTCCGCGGATGATTAATGGATAATCGGGCTTTTTATGCCGTCAAGCACATATTATATATTGTTCCGCTGTATAAATCTATGCTTTGGCAGGAAATAATTCACTTCATGACACAAGACAAGACCCTGCACCGAACGATACAAGGCCTTGCTATTGCTGTTATTCGAAAACATACAGAAATCACTCCAGG
This sequence comes from uncultured Eubacteriales bacterium, assembly GCA_900317675.1. Classification (GTDB taxonomy): domain Bacteria; phylum Bacillota; class Clostridia; order Peptostreptococcales; family Anaerovoracaceae; genus Crickella. The sequence goes on along the minus strand of ONHU01000004.1, from coordinate 15,131 downwards.
ATCCGTATCTCTTTTATGAGGAACTCTGTGCCTGATACCAGATCACGGTTCCTGCTGTCGCATACAGGGCAGCGCCCTTCGTTTTCATCGAGCGCGAAATTGGCTCCGCAGTCCCTGCACTGACCGATCGCAGGTATTCTGTCTATGATCAGTTCCGAACCCCTGAGATAGTCATACTCATCGGACAGCACCGACCAGCCGTCAAGCAGGAATTCAGGCACTACCGTAGTGACCTCTCCTACTTCAAGGACGACGGCATCAACATGATCCAGATTGTTTTCTCTGACGACTTCCCCGATCTCTTTTGTGACTCCAACCAGCAGTGTCAGCTCATGCATCAGCTATTGCTCCTTCCTGACTTTTTTCAGGGCAATGCGCTGTTCACGCTCCCGGTGGTAATTCTCGACAAATTTCTTGCGGAAACGGATCGAGTGGACAGGCTCATTGAACTTTCTGATGAGATGGATCGCATCGAACTTGCACCTTGTCGTGCAAAGTCCGCATCCGATGCATATATTCTGATCTACGACAGTCGCGCCGCAGCCGAGGCATCTTGCAGTCTCTTTTTTGAGCTGTTCTTCTGTGAAAGTAAGTCTTTCATCTGACTTGGTGCGTACCTTGGAAGCGCATACTCCCGGTACCTGCCTTGATGTATTGTCGTAGCTGATGTTGTCATAATCCAGATCGCTCTTGTCGAGAGCCTTGTATTCACGGCGGTCACGCGCAAGTGATACACTGTGGCCTTCCCATACAGCCCTGTTGATCGAGATGGCTCCCTGCTTTCCGGCAGCAATAGCATCGATGCAGAACTTCTGACCTGTATATATGTCTCCTCCGGCAAATATGTCATAGACGCTGGTCTGGTATGTCAGCGGATCGCATATAACCAGTCCTCTGGCATCGAGTTCAACTCCTGTGCCCTCGAGCAGTGTGCCCCAGTCAGGTTTCTGTCCGATGCAGTAGAGAACCGTCTCGCATTCGGCAGTTTCAGTTACAGAGTCATCAAACTTCGGAGCGAATCTGCCCTCTTCGTCTCTGACGCTGACACACTTACGGAAACTGATTCCCGCGCATTTCCCGTCCTTAACGGTCACTTCTGTCTGTCCCCATCCGGCATGGATGCTGACTCCGTCCTCTGCGCAGAGTCCCTTGTCCTCTTCTCCCATAGGCATCTCGTCAAAGGATTCAAGGCAGTACAGGTCGACACTTTCAGCCCCGTATCTTATAGCCGTACGCGCCACATCGGCTCCGATGTTTCCGCCGCCTATGACGACGACTCGTCCGCTGAGTCCGGTATCATTGCCGCGGTTGATTGACTTGAGGAAATCCACACCGGCAATCACGCCCTCTGCATCAGCGCCCGGAATACCGAGATTTCCGCATCCCTGAAGTCCTATGCCGAGGTAAAATGCTTCAAAGCCCTGCTCGCGGAGCTGTGGGATCGTTACATCTCTGCCGACTTCAATGCCGCATCTGAATCTGACTCCGAGAGTCCTGAGCACATCGATCTCAGCATCAACTACATTCTTCTCCAGACGGAAACCTGGGATCCCCATGGTCAGCATGCCGCCCGGACGCATTTCTTTTTCAAATACAGTGACCTTGTAGCCTTCCGCAGCAAGGTAGTATGCGCAGGACAGACCCGCAGGTCCTGAACCGATCACAGCGATCTTCTTATCATGGTGCCAGAGTTTCTTAGGAACGAATCTCCGGTCTGCCTCGATCTCTCTGTCAGCAATGAACTTTTTGATCTCATCGATCGCAATCGGCTGGTCTATTTCGCCTCTCGTGCACTCGCTTTCACAGTTATGCGGGCAGATCCTGCCGCAGACAGCCGGGAATGGATTTTCTTTCTTGATCAGCTCAAGAGCATCCATGTATTTGCCCTGCGCTGCGAGTTTGATGTATCCCTGGATCGCTATGTGAGCCGGACATGTTGTCTTGCAAGGTGATGTTCCGGTCTCAACGACAGTCTTTCTGTGATCACGATAGTCCGGATCGTGTCTTTCCGGACCCCACTCGATATCATCAGGAAGTTCCTTCGGAACATGGACGATAGGAGTCTTCGAGCAGATCTTCTGTCCCAGACGAAGCGCATTTGCAGCGCATACTTCAACGCACTGGCCGCAGGCAACACACTTCTCCGGGTCTATCTCAGAAACGAAATTGCTCCTGACCATATTAGGAGCTCCGATATATGTTGCTGCGCCTATTGCCATGCAGCTCTTAGGATTGCAGTTGCAGATCGCGAATGTGATGCCGCTCTCCAGTGTTGTGATCTGATGAACGCAGCCGAGATCCTCACATCTCTGAAGGTGAGCATAAGCTTCTTCTTTTGTGACTCTCACGCCGCGTCCGTGGCGGAGCATAGAGTCTGCCAGAAGACCTGTGTACAGACACATTCCGTCTTCAAGGTCGCCTGTTCCTTCACCCATAATGCGGCGCACTCTGCGGCACTGGCAAGGGACAAGGCAGAAATGCCCGCCCACAGTTGTATCGAGCAAAGTGCTGATCCTCTCCATCGTCAGTTTCCTGACGCCTGCCGGCAGAGCCTTCTCAACCGGGATGACTCTCATGATGCCTACGCCCATCGGATTGGCAGGTCCTACATCGAAATAGGAGTCAAATCCGTGACGTCTGAACAGTCTCGCGATCTCCGGATTTTTGTCAGCAAAGCCGTTGACTCTTGTCATCTGGAATTCAAAGAGTCCCGGCGCAAACGGCACCATCAGATAGAGCTTGGTATTAGCCTTAGGTACCTTGATATCGAGAAAATATGCCTTATCAGCCATGCCTTCAAGCAGCTTTCTGGCCTTCTCCACACTGAAGCCTGTTTTTTTGGCCAGAGCTCCTGCGGTATAAGGCGTAACTATCTTCATTTCGCTCAGCAGAGCGAGCTCATCGTCGGTCATCAGGTAATCGAGCACCTGATACTCAGGGGCTTCACTGTCTATCTTCAGTTCGCCTGAGCACATCTCGGTCGCGACCTTGATCAGCATCTCATGTCTTGATCTCATTTTTCTTTTCTCCCTCTCATCAAAGCAGACACCTGCATTATCGTGGTTATTGTATCATACGGCTGTACATATGGTTAATAAAAAACCAACAAAAAAGCTGTCTCTCTCATAGGAGAAACAGCTCCTGTCCGGTTTTATTCCGCGACGCCCGCAAGTCCTACGATCTCGTTGAGCATTCCGCCGAGGATGGCATCCAGAAGATCAGGATTGCTCCTCGCGTCTGTCACCCAGCTTCCTTCCTCATCTGAATAGCAGTTTATGGTGACATCGGCAAGATAGTCTTTCCGATTTAAGCTGCTGAGGTTCCTGAAGAGTCCTTCATACAGCTTCGCATCATCATACTCATCATCCTCAGAGGATTCGAGGTAATCGGTCCATGTCCTGAGGTATTCGCTGGCAAAAGGATAGGTCCTGATCCGGACGGTGACAGTCTCTTCAGACTCATCTCCCCCGCCTTTATCAGTGTCTATGATCTCATACTCGAACTCTCCGGCTTTGGCAAGGAACATTTCGAAGAACTCCTTTCCCTGATCACTGAGCATGCTGTTGATCTCTTCACCGACCTTCTCATCAAGCTCCACGTATCTCATGGATTCAAGATCTTCTGTCACCTTGACCTCTGCGCCGCTTTCACCGCAGCCGGCCATCCCAGCGCAGAACAGCGCCGCAGACAGGATCACAGTGAAAACTTTTATTATTCTGTTGTGTCTTTTATGCTCTTTTTTCATTGCATTAACAGTTGATGATTATTCCGTCCGGTTTCCCTTCTATCTTTTGGTTACGGTCCGGGCTGCTCCGTCAAAGATCGTTATGCCGGCCTTGTCCATTGAAGAAAGCAGTTCAGATGCGTATTTTCGCGATGTACCCAGACTGTCCCGGTACTCGGCAAGGGTGAAACCTCCGTCGAACGAGCGGGCTGCGCTGACAGCCTGCTCCCAGCCTTCGGCTGAAATGTAATAAGAAGGATTGACCTTGATAATGATACCTTCGCTGACAAGATCGTCCAGTATAGCCGAGATGATGCCTGCATCGATTTTTCCGGAAGCCATGCCGAGAACATCGTCTGTACGGATCATCTCGATCCCTGCTTTTCTGTATCTGTCTGCGAGATCGTCCCTGAAGGCAAGCTGCTCCTCAGTGTACTCGATGCTGAAACCGCTGAGCGCTACTGATTTGCCTCTGTCTTCAAGCGTACCATCGTCCATCAGGTATTTTACTGCTGCCTGCACCAGCTTGTCGTTGTCTGTATGCCAGCTGTCTTTGAGACGTGAAAGAAGTTCCTGCCTCGGTATTCCGTCAGCCAGCGGATTGGCATCATGATAACTGCTGATGATCGTTTCCAGGCTTTCTTTCATACGCGCAAATTTCTTCGCGCCAAGGAGAGTTCCGTCACGGAGTATCATGATCTCTTTTCCGGACAGCTTCTGTATGAGCTCTTCGGTCTCTGCAGGAAGCAGTCCGAGTTCTCTGCCGAGTTCATCCTGACTCACAAATCTGTGCTCGCTTGCTTTAGCAGTTATGATGTCTGAAATGCTTCCTCCTGAAAGGATCTCCATCCCCGCAAGCACCTCTTCCCTGTTTCGTTTATGCTTCGCAGGAAGAGCATCCAGGATCTGTCCTCCCCCGACTGTAATGATCGGTGAGTAGAATCTTATGATGAATCTGTCTCCTCTCCTGAGCGCCATAGGCTCCTCGAGCCGCAGCTGCGCGTAGCATTCCTCTCCTGCCGAGAGCGCATCCCTGTCGAGAAGTATGACCTTCGCAAGCACCTCAGCGGCTCCGGCATACAGATGGACACGGCTGTTATTGAGCACGATGCGATCAGAATCGCTGAACATCCTGAGGCTTACATCTATCATGGAAGTGACAACGACCGCGTCTTTTGCCGCAAGCACATCGCCTCGTTTTATCTCATCCTTGCCAACAGCGGCCAGATTGATAGCAGTTCTCTGGCCTGCGACAGCCTGATCCGTCTCATGTCCGTGGTTCTCGATCCCTCTGATCTTGACTTTGCGGCCGTCAGAACCGTTCTGTCCTTCGCCCTGATGAGGATAGACCATGATATCGTCGCCTACATGTACAGTCCCGTCCATCAGGGTCCCTGTAACGACAGTGCCGAACCCCTGCATAGTAAATACGCGGTCGACCGGAAGCCTGAAAAGCTCCGGTTCCTCGCGCCGCTTGTTTTCGCGGTCGCACTTTGCGATGATTGCCTCACGCAGGACTTCTATATTCTCTCCGGTCTCTGAACTTACAGGGATCACAGGTTTTCCTTCAAGGAAAGTCCCTCTGAAATAGTCATCGACCTCTTCGAGAAGCATCTCAAGCCACTCCTCCTCGACCATATCGGTCTTAGTGACAGCAATGATGCCGTCATCGATGCCGAGGGCGTTGAGGATCTCAAAGTGTTCCCTGGTCTGAGGCATGATCCCTTCATCAGCGGCTACGACGAACAGCACAAAGTCGATGCCTCCGATTCCCGCAAGCATATTCTTGATGAATTTTTCATGGCCCGGGACATCTATGACACCGATATTGTATCCGGCATCGTTAGGAATATGAGCAAAACCGAGTTCGATCGTGATCCCGCGTTTCTTTTCCTCTTCGAGCCTGTCTGTGTCTATTCCCGACAGGGCCTTGATCAGCCTTGTCTTGCCGTGGTCTACGTGACCGGCTGTTCCTATAATGATGTTTTTCATAGTCTTTTTCTCTATTGCCGGCATTATTGTCTGAGTGCTTCCGCAACCAGTCCGAACTCTTCCTCAAAGATAGTGCGTACGCAGAGCAGGAGTCTGTCATCATGGATCCTGGCGATAACAGGCACATCTGCTTTACGCAGACGGCGTTCAATGCTGTCTGCCGATCGGCTGCCGTCTGCAACTGAGACTGCCCATCCCGGAAGTCTCACCATAGGCGCAGATCCGCCGCCGATCTGATCTTCGACTTCTGCAAGTTCGAGTGTAAGTCCCGGAGCTGTCTTTCTGATCGTCTCCGCAAGCCTTCCGGCCTTGGCTTTCATATCCTCGCTGCTTCCGGCGATCATGCTCAGGACAGGTATATCTCTCAAAGCAATCGCAGGGTCCTTATATTTCGCGAGAGTAGCCTCAAGCGCGGCAAATGTCATCTTGTCTACTCTCATCGCCCTTGCGAGAGGATGTTTCTTCATCATGCTTATGTATTTCTTTTTGCCTACGATGATACCGGCCTGCGGACCTCCGAGGAGTTTATCTCCGCTGAACAGCATCACATCGATCCCGGTTGCCAGAGATGCCGGTATATTAGGCTCCCGGAGTCCGTATGCAGACATGTCGAGCATCAGACCATTGCCCATATCGAAAATGACCGGAAGATCATGCTTTCTGCCGAGCGCGACAAGATCTTCAAGCTCCGCCTCTTCAGTAAATCCTACGATGTCGTAATTTGACTTGTGGACCTTCATGAGGGCTCCGGTCTCAAAGCGCCTGGTACCGCGAGGATCTTTTTTCCACGATTCAGACGCGACCATCTCAGGAGTCATGATTGCTTTTTCGTAATCTGAGACCTTGGTCTTGTTACTCGTTCCGACTTCTGTAAGATAAGCGCCGGACTGGGCCATGATATCCGGTATCCTGAAGGCTCCTCCGATCTCTACGAGTTCTCCCCGGCTGACTATGATCTCCCTGCCCTCTCCCATCGCAGCAAGCACGATCATCGTGGCGCTGGCGTTGTTATTGACGACCATCGCGTCCTCTGCGCCCGTAAGCTCCGCGATAAGACTTCCTACTAGATCGTGCCTTGAGCCGCGTGCTCCTTTTGCGACATTATATTCCAGATCTGAGTATCCGCGTGATACCCTGGAAACATTTTCGACAGCATCTTCGCACAGCGGAGCTCTGCCGAGGTTGGTGTGCAGGATCGTCCCTGTCGCGTTTACAACCGGATACAGGTTATATTCCTCATCTTCTGCGAGTTTTGCAGCTGCAGCCGCAGCAACTGCGGAAGGCTCAAACTGCCTGAAGAATCCTTCGAGCGCGGCCGATGCCTTTTCACCGGCTTTTTCCGCCTCGCTTAGCTTCTCCATATCGCCGTCTTCCAGATCCAGAATACTCCGGCGCATATTGGAGATAACCTGTCTGACTGCTTCAGTTACAAGCAGACTGCCTTTCTCTGCAGATAAAACAACAAGAGACTCCTCTTTCAGTATCTCATCGATCTTAGGGAGTCTCCTCAGTAATTCATTTTTGTTCATTATCCCGACCTCCGTGATGACTGCGCCTGTACCGACATCGCCATGCATGCATGTGAACAGGCTGCAAAAGGTATAGTGGCGGGAGTATGTGGGAATCGAACCCACCCGGGAGGCTACTAACCCCCTGCAAACGGTTTTGAAGACCGCGAGGCACACCAGCACCTATCTACCCCCAGGACGCCAGAAGTATTACTGATATCTGATATCAGAAATACATACTTTAGAGATTTTAGCAAAAAAACAAAAGAGTATCAACATCGCTGATACTCTTAATGCTGTTTATTTCAAAGGCCTGAGCAGTTCTCTATATGAACAGCGCGGAATTATTCTCATCCAGAGTGATATTGCCGCTTTCGATCTCGCGTCTGCCCTGCCAGAGCTGCTGACCGGACGACTTGTTGGTTACGGTCTTGCCCGCTTCAATCGAGTGAGTCAGCCATACATTACCGCCGATCACGCAGTCGTCTCCGATGGATGTATCGCCTCCGAGTATCGTCGCTCCGGCATATATGACTACATTGTTGCCAATATTCGGATGCCTCTTGACGCCCTTGACCGGGGTCCCGTCCTCCGACAGGTCAAAGCTCTTCGCGCCAAGCGTGACATGCTGATACAGCTTCACATGCTCGCCTATCACGGTAGTTTCGCCGATTACTACGCCGGTGCCGTGGTCGATAAAGAAATAATTACCGATCCTGGCTCCAGGGTGGATGTCGATGCCCGTTGTTCTGTGCGCGATCTCGGTCATGACACGAGGGATCATCGGAACATTCATCTCATAAAGCCTGTGAGCGATCCTGAAAATCGCGATTGCCTTGAATGCAGGATAAGTGATGACAACTTCATCCATGCTTTTCGCGGCCGGATCTCCCTCATAGCCTGCCTGGATATCCGTTTTGAGAACTTCAAGGATGCCCGGAAGAGCGTTCAGAAGCTCTTCTGCTTTTTCAGAGGTTTCATCCGGCGAGTCGAACACGAGGTTAAGCGCCTGGCTGAGAGCATCATACGCACGCATAAGCTCCCATGTCCTCTTCTCTGTCTCAACAAATCGTCCGCGCCATTTCCCGAAATGATATGGGAACATCGCGGTAAGAAGATGCTCTATCGTTTCTTCGACGATCGCTTCAATGCCCAGAAACCTGCCTTCATTCGGTTTTGTATCTATTGCCGTCATCTCTGCGGCAATGCTTTCAAGATGCGCTGCTCCTGTCCACTTATTATGCGTTGTCATATCCGTCCTCGCACCCTTTTGCTTTTACTGCTGCGCCATTGCTTCCCTGAGCGCCTTGCACAGCTGATCCGGGCATGAAGTATCCTTGAAACCGCACCTTGTGCCTTCAAGCTTCTCAATGACTTCATCAGCTTTCATTCCCTTGATCAGCTTGGATATCCCCGTAAGGTTTCCATTGCATCCGCCAGTAAAGACAACATCTTTAATAACATCACCGTCAAGCTCTATCTCGATCATCATCGAGCATACGCCTTCAGGATAAAAAGTAAACATCTTGCTCATTATAAAACGATAACCTCCTAGAGACCTATCTCATCAGCGATCTCTCTCATTGACTCAAGCGCGATGTCAATGAATTCGTCCCATGAGATCCCTGTTTTTTCTATCAGCATCATGAACTGTCTGTTAGCTCCTGCTGCGAATCTTGTTTCTTTGTATCTCTTGTTAACTGACTTGTGCTTTACGCTTGCAACCTTCTTGTCCGGATAGATCTGAGCGATCGCTTTGATGAAACCCGACATCGGGTCTGCAGCGATAAGCGCGTATTCAAGAGTGGTTTCAGGATTCTTTCCGCATGTAGGGTTGTGTGCCATGATAGCGTTTTCCATTACAGGATCCCCGTATCCTTCGTCTCTGAGGATCTTAGCGCTTGTCGGACCGTGAGTTGCCATATCTTCACGCCACGGGCATGTCTCCTCATCAAGATCGTGAAGGAGACCGCAGATCCCCCAGTATTCAACATCGTCAGGCGCCAGACGCTTAGCAAGTCCGCGCATGATAGCCTCTACAGCATAGCTGTGGGTGATGTAGTGCTCGCCTTTTACATATTTGTGCAGGAGCTCATTTGCCTGCTCTCTTGTCAGTTTTGCTTCCATTACTTTATAAACTCCGTTTTCTGAAAATAGTGCTTCTCTGCTTTCTGCAGAATACAGCTATTGTACTACAAAACGTAATTGCGGTAAACTATCTTCAGAGCATTCAAGTTTTCTGATTGACTTGTCAGGAGAAGCCTATGAAACCGGTCAATATTTTCAGGATATCGAGGATACGCGATGAAGAGCTTTTCAACATCGCAGCCAAGCATGAAGCCGATGATCATGACAATCACCGGGTCCGTATCCATGAAATCAATTCCCTTCGCATCCTTGCTGACGCACTCTTCGCAGAAGGTGTGACTCTGGAGGAATTCGACGGGTTTTATTTCGGGTTCATCATCCCGCAGATCGGAAAAGAATTCGACCTTCTCAAGGTCACCGGAGGATGCTGTCTCAATATTGAACTGAAATCACAGGATGTCACTGAAGAACACATCCGCAGCCAGCTTCTCAGAAACAGCCATTATCTCAATCATCTCGGAAGGCCTCTCTGTCTGTACACTGTCGTAACTGACACCCTGACCTGCTACAGACTCGATCCCGACGGAAAACTGGTCTCTGCCAGGCTCAGCGAGATCGCCTCAGCAGTGCACAGAGCATTTGCCCCTTACGACAGCCAGATCGAAAAATCATTCAGCACCACCGAATATCTTATCTCCCCTGAAAGCGATCCGGAGAAATTCCTCCAGGAACAGTATTTTCTCACCCCCGCTCAGGAATATGTCAAAAAAGAACTGCTAAGGGACATCGGGGAGACAACCGGGTGCGCTTTTTTCAATGTGACAGGAAAGCCGTGCACAGGCAAGACGCTTCTTGTCTACGATCTTGCCAGGACACTGTCTGAACAGGGCCGGGTACTGATCATCACCAGAGAAAAACCCTCTGAAGGTCTGGCCGTGATCAGCAGAGCTGTCGATCATCTTGATTTTGTTTCGGCATCTTCCCTGCCACCTTATGAAAAACTTTCAGACTACACCTTTCTGCTGGTAGACGAATCTCTCCGTCTCAGTGACACTGAGTTTGTGTCGATCTGCGCTTCGGCACACAAAAACGCCCAGATCTGTATTTTCTCTACAGATCCGGACGCTGTTCTTACCGGTGACGAGCGCGCCGCTGATATAACAGGGAAGATCCTGGATCTTAAGCTCGACGGAGAATATGTCCTTTCAGAAAAGCTGCGGATGAATATGGAGATCCATACCTTTATCCGCAAACTGAGATATCTGGGATGCAAGGTCGATAAGACTTTTGATTATGACGATATTTCTGTCAATTATGCCGGCTCTGTCAGCGAAGCCAGAGAAATGATCCGCTATTACCGGGCTCAGGGATATGTCTTCATAGACTCCCGCGCAGACCGCTCCGACGGAGTTTTCGCTGATTATCAGGAAAACTTCATTTCCGGCCATATCGCCGGCCGCGAGTATGAAAAGGCAGTGATCCTGATGGACGATTCTTTCAGCTATGATTCGCACGGGCATCTCTGCGGCATACCGGTGCCGGATCCTGACAATATGTATCCTAATATCTTTTATCAGGGCATCACCCGTGTGCGTGAGAATCTTGCTCTGATCATCATGGATGCGCCTGAACTTCTAAGGAGCATCCTCAGCATCATAGACTGATATCTGCTGAGATCAGACCTCTAATGCGATATCCACGACCTTCGCAAAGGCTGCTTCCGCCTGCCTTCCCGCTTCGGTTACTTCTTCTCCGGTAAGCGGCTGATCGAGTATTCCGGCAGCCATATTGGTAAGAAGCGATATGCCTACTACTTCAAGTCCGGCGTGAGCGGCAATGATCGCTTCCGGAACACTGGACATTCCGACGGCATCGCCTCCGATCGTCCTGATCATCCTGATCTCGGCCGGAGTCTCAAAGGACGGACCGCTCATCATAGTATAAACGCCTTCTGTAAGCACTACGCCTGCAGCAGCGGCTTTTTTTATGATTTTTTCTCTGAGCTCGGCGCTGTATGTGTAAGTCATATCCGGAAATCTCGTTCCGAATTCATCGAGATTCGGTCCAATCAGAGGATTCTGCCCCGAAAGGTTGATATGATCCCTGATAAGCATCAGCTGCCCTGCTTTCCAGCTGCTGTTAACGCAGCCTGCAGCATTGGTGATGATCATGCGTTTTATCCCGAGCGCCGCAAGAACTCTTGCCGGAAAAGATGTGATCCGAATATCTGCGGATTCATAATAATGGTATCTTCCTGCAAGTATCACTACGTTTTTTCCTCTGCGCTTCCCGTATATGAGCTGCCCGCGGTGACCCTCCACCTTTCCGGGATCCATATGCGGGATCTCACTGTACGGAATGATGACAGGATCCTCTATGCAGTCCGAGTAATCGTTAAGGCCGGTACCGAGTATCAGTCCTGTATCGGCTTCTCCTACTCCGTTAGCATGAAGAAAATCTGCTGCTTCCCTGATCATAGTTCTCAGATCTCCGGTCATTCCCATACTCCTTTCTCTGATAAGCTGTCTGCCTCATCCCGCGCATTATGCCGGGCACTGTAATTGTATCACAGAAAGCAATAGAAAACCCCGCATCCTGTGCGGGGTGTTGCTTTCTATATATCATGTTATTCAGTTGTGAGTAGCAATTTCTCTGTATTTCTGTTGATACTCGGCAACCGGTCTGTTCGTCTGATCTTTATCTCTTGTCACATATCTGATGCCTGTAAGCAGGCTTCCTTTACAGCGAGTCTATGCCGGATCAACCTCTCTATTTGAATATCCCATCGGTCCGTTCCTCCTGTTCCGCGCTCTGGCGCTTTATTAGCCGACTTTTCTTCTGCGAGTATTATGGTCTTACTCAGTCTGTTCAGATCATCTCTGACTGCCACGCTCCCATCACAGTCTTTCCTTCGTCTGTGTACTATCCCTTCGATTACTTTTTCCCTGGTGTACTGCTTCTCGGTTCGCCGTGCTGTGTAAGCTCTGCATCCCTGCCTTGCCTCACCGTATCCCCGATACTTTCCACCTGGTACTTCTTCACCGGTTTGCTTTCCACTGACTACTCTCTCTCCGTGTGGTCTGCACTGTGGTGTACTTTTATGATCTGTATGCGGCTTCGTAATCCCTTTATACGATACCCGCTTCTTTGATGTCCTCTGCGTAGCCTTATCTTACGTTGACATCCTGATCTGTAAGTACTTCCTGCTGTCGGCTTTCTGTATCTCTGTTGTTGTATAGATTTTAGTGCACAAAACACAAAAAATCAAGCGTTTTTTTGTTCTAAAAGAATACATAACGCTTACCGGATGTTAAGCGTTATGTATCTCTTTGTTTTCCTTATTGTCTGTATTCAGAGCCCGGAACGGATTATTTGTCCAGCAGAAGCTCTGCGATCTGTACTGCATTAGTAGCAGCGCCCTTTCTTACCTGGTCTCCGCAGCACCATACATTGATGCCGTTCTCGTTGACGAGGTCTCTTCTGATCCTGCCTACATATACAGTATCCTGGTTGGATGTGAGCAGTGGCATCGGATAGATCTTTTCATTAGGCTCATCATAGAGTCTGCATCCAGGAGCATTGGCAACAGCTTCTCTGACAGCATCAAGCTCGAGTCTGTCTTCTGTGATAGCCACGATGGATACAGCATGCGATCTCTCGACAGGTACTCTTACGCATGTGCAGGATACCTTCAGTTCCGGCAGATGCATGATCTTGCGTCCTTCATTCTGAAGCTTCATCTCTTCTGATGAATACAGATTCTCGCCGAAACCTCCGATCTGCGGGATCACGTTGTATGCGATCTGATACTGGAAGACCTTAGGGTCGATCTCAGCTCCGTATGAGTTGCCCTTGCCACCGGCAGCTCTTGCAGCCAGCACCTTTTCAGACTGCTCGTACATCTCGATCGGGCCTGCAGCTCCTGCGCCGCTTGTAGCCTGATATGAGGATGCATAGATGCCCTTGATCGGTGACAGTTTGTTGATAGCATTGATCGCAACGAGAGAAATGATGGTAGTGCAGTTAGGATTGCTGATAATACCATTGTTCCACTTTACATCTTCCGGATTGATTTCAGGAACTACCAGAGGAACATCATCACACAGTCTGAACGCAGATGAGTTGTCTACGAAAACCGCGCCGGCTGCCTTGATATGAGGAGCCATAGCTTCTGCGATGTCATTCTCGCTTGCTCCAAGCACGATATCAAGTCCGTCAAAAGCGGTCTCGCATGTTCTCCTGACTACTATGTCGCCGAACGGAGTAGAAATCGTCTTGCCTTCAGATCTTTCACTGGCAAGAAGTCTGAGCTCGCCTACCGGGAAGTCTCTCTCTGCGAGGACCTTGATCATCTGCTGTCCTACAGCGCCTGTTGCGCCCATAACACCTACATTGTATTTTTTCATTGTTTTTCCCCCTTCTTGGTTATCTTGCAAAACTGTCATACAGTACTCTGACTGCTTTTTCGAAGTCCTTGTCATAGACTCCTACCATTATATTGATCTCATCTGCACCCTGTTCAATGGTCCTGATGTTGATCTTGTTTTCGCCGAGCGCCCTGAATATCTTGCCGCTTACGCCGGTCCGGTATGCCATCTGGCGTCCGACTATGGCGATCAGGCTTACACCCTCGGTCAGCTCACAGTTATCTATATTATCATTTTCTGTCAGCTCATGCATCAGATCGTACTTTCTGCTTTTGAGGCTGTCGCTCGGGAATACGACTGAGAAGCTGTCTATACCGCTCGGGACCTGCTCTACCGGGACATCGTAACGATCGAATATCTCCAGTACCTGCCTGAGAAGTCTGATCTTGTTCTCACCGATTTTGTTCTTATATATATTGATGATAGAGAAATTTCTCTTTCCGGTGATACCTGTGATGAATCTTTCATGCTCTTCTTCAAGCTCATCATCGAATCTCTCGCATATGATCGTGCCCGGATCATCAGGCGCGTTGGTGTTCCTGATATTAACAGGGATATCCTTGATCCTTACCGGGAAGACTGTATCTTCGTGAAGAACGGAAGCTCCCATGTAGCTCAGCTCGCGGAGCTCATCGTATGTGACACGGGCGATAGTCTTAGGATCTTTGACGATCCTCGGGTCTACCATCAGGATCCCGGAAACATCTGTCCAGTTCTCATATATCTCAGCTCCCAGATAAGCTGCTGCCAGAGAGCCGGTGATATCAGATCCGCCCCTCGGGAAAACCTTGATCTCTCCGCTCGGATATGCACCGTAGAACCCCGGAGTAACGATCTTATTATAGATATCCTTGAGCTCCCGGAGCTTTTTCTCAGACTTCTTGTTGTCTACCTTTCCGTCGTAGTCGAACACAAGCCAGTCAGCAGCGTCTACAAAATTGTAGCCCAGATACTCTGCCATGAGCACAGCGCAGAAATACTCACCTCTGGATGCTATGTAATCTACGGTAGTCTTCTTGTCTATTTCTGCAAAAGTATCATCGATTACTTTTTCTATATCTGTCTGAAGACCGCAGCTGGTTCTGATCTCAGCATATCTTTCCTTGATCATCGCAAGGATATTTTCGTACGACACGCCGTACTTGATATGCGCATGTATAAGATAGAGCAGATCCGTGATCTTATTGTCTCCCGAATACCTTTTGCCCGGCGCTGACACCACTACAGCTTCACGGGCAGGATCGCTTTCTACGATGGCTTTTACCTTAGCGAACTGCGAGCTGTCAGCCAGGCTCGATCCGCCGAATTTAAGTACCTTCATTCTTTCTTCCCCTTTGTCTTCCTTTCTGCCGTAAATGCGGAAAGGAAATTGTTCTTTTGCGAAAACAACTT
>ONHU01000123.1 GCA_900317675.1 uncultured Eubacteriales bacterium | reverse complement strand
ATTGTCTCCATATATAAGAAATACATGATCAGCCTCTTCTCTCAGGTTATCGTAGAGATATTTTGCATGTTCTTTGTATCTTGTCAGGATGACAGGTGTCTTTTTGTCAGATATTGAATGCTTAACATCTGAGATTATCATCTGGTTACGATCAATACTTTTGCTGATAAGTGAAAAAGCCTGATTAATGTCACTTCGGCTTTCAAAAGTATCGATGGCCCTAGTGAATCGAGGGAATACATAGTGACCGATTCCCTGATAGATAGCTCTCTGCTTTGCTGTATAGCTGTGGCGCATCGGACCGATCAGCATAGGTATCATCTTTTCAAGCTCGTCACTTCTTTTTATTGTTGCTGATACGCCATAAACATATCTTGCATTCACTTTCTGAAGAACTTCAACCGCTGTATTTGCTGCCGCATGATGACATTCATCCATTATGACCATTCCGTATGAATTGATCAGCTCATTGAACTTGCCCTTTGCATATACAGAACCTACCATAGCTACATCAACTATTCCCGTAAGTGCCTTCTTTGATCCATGCAAAACTCCAATTACACTGTCTCTCTTTTTGACTCTTCCGGTCTTGGTTGTATATTCTGGCGGCTCCTCATCTATATCCAAGAACCTTTCAAGTTCATAGACCCATTGGTCCAAAAGGTCTTTGCTCTGCAGCAGAACCAGGCAGTTGACCTTTCTCTCTGCAATAAGGTAGCTGCATACAACAGTTTTTCCGAAAGCAGTGGCAGCACTGAGAATGCCGTTATCATACTCAAGCATTTTCTGCGCTGCAAGATCCTGCTGTTGCTTAAGCGTTCCATTAAATTTAACTCTTATCGGTCTTCCCTTTTCCCTATGATCAGTAACGTCATATTCTATCCCCGCTTTGTCACATGCTGCTTCCAGTTCTTCCAGTAGTCCTCTTGGCATACGGATATATCCATCAACATCTTTGCCAAGATATAAGGCACTGAAATTATAATAATTTGAAAAACCAAGCCTTTTATTCTGGAAGTATTTAGGATTATCGAATGCTGTCATACATCTTATCTGATTCTGTAATCTTGGCATAAGATTCAGAGCATCTACATAAACACCATCCGCCAACACAATATGTAACTTGCCTATTACGTCACCTTTGTTCAGGCAGTCAGTCTTTCTCCACGGTTTTGGTCTTGAGCCAGAGAACAGCTCTGTATCATTCACAGCATTCGGATCCAGTTCATTTGACCACTTGATCATAAGTTGCTCAATTTCTCTTTGGGAATACCGTGGAGTTCGGTTCACAAGAACATCCCACTGGTCGGGATATGCATTCCAGTTTCTATCTACAAAGGCACTATTACCATTATTCAATGCCTGGCCCTGCAACGGCAACGCAATAAGATTTCCCAGCTTGCTTGCTGTGTCCTGGGATGGATACATTCTGTCGTAATAATGGAAAGACTTCATATTAACTGATGCTGCTCCCCTGTCCAGAAGCATGAATCCGAAGTTCCTTGCAATCGATGCCGATATCGGCTTATCAAAGAAAATCCAGACATGAGCGCCACGTCCTGATCTTGATCTTTCCACAAGAGGAGTCACGCCATTCTTTTCGCACATTTTTCTGAGTGCATCTACCTCTTCATGCCAGGCTTCATCCTCATTTGCATAGTCGTTGGCTTCAGATCCTTTAATATGATTATCAAAATCAAATACAAGGAACCTGCAGGTACCGTCCGGGAACAACGGGTATACGCCAATAACATCTGTGCCATCTTCCTTATAGCCGATCAGGTGCTGGACTACAGTTTCCGGAGTAAGCTTTATCCACTGATTAAAAGCGCATTCATCACAAAACTGCTTTTCACCATGCTGCTTCGGGCAGACGTAATTATTCCATCTGTTTGCGCATTGCGGGAAATAGCCTCCCTTGCGTCCACGTTTTGCATAAACATCCTGACGGCCCCAGAACATTTTGAAGAAAGCCTGAGCATGAGCCTTTGTAATAAAAGGTCTATATATTCTTGCACCCTGGTCAGGATCATATTCTTCATACTCTTCTATTCTGTCTGAAAAATAGTCTTGCTCGTTATAGGCCGCTCCCGCCTGTCGCAGCTGCGCCTTCAGACTTCTATTTTCTTCCTGTAATCCTCTGATTATTTTACGCAGGGAATCCAAATCATATGCTTCGATGTTCATAACATATTTCCTCGCTCACTTGACATGGATCATATAATGCTCTTTGTTGTTTTATTTTTATATTAACATAAGGAGGTTACATGTATTCAAAACTTAATGATTCTCAAATCCTGTCAATGCGCTCTGCATATTGGAGTGGAACTCCGGTAAAAGAGTTATGTAAAATCTATGGCATTTCGGAATCAACGGCATATTTCTGGATTGCCCCTGGCAAATACAAGGAGTATGCGGCAGATCTTGGAATGGAAATAATGATACATAAAGAGTTCTGTGATACACAGCGCAGTATGCAAAAGCTAAGGAAAATCGTAGATATTCTCAATGACGCAAACTGTAACAGTGAATCACCGCTCGAAGAGAGACTAAGCGAATTCGTGAGATTAAGTCCCATTTACGGAATCAATGCGACACTTGAGGCTCTTCATATTTCAAAAGGAACTTATCATAACAGGATAGTATGTGAACATACTCCGACCAGTTATGAACTGCATCACAAGACAATCAGCGATGCAGTTCAACTTATTTTTGATGAAAGTGAGCAATGCTATGGTTCAGACAAGATTCTGGCTGTTTTAAATAGGCAGGGATACCATACTTCAAAGAAGTATGTGCTTAGTATAATGCATGAACTCGGTCTCGAAAGCATAAGGATACATTCAAAGAAAGATTACTATGCCCTGCATCGTAAGAACAAAGTCAAAAGACAGTTCGATGTTTCAGCACCAAATACTGTATGGGTCAGTGATATTACCAAATTCAAGGTAAAAGGTATTTATTATAATGTATGTGTTGTTATGGATCTGTTTTCAAGAAAAATTGTCGGCTATAAGATTTCTCCGAATGCTTCAACACAGATAGTAACCTCTTGTTTCAAAATGGCATTCAAAGAGAGAGGTTTTCCAAATAATCTATTATTCCACAGCGATCAGGGATGTCAGTATACGTCCAGAGCTTTCCGCAGACTTCTCGCAAGCTGTTCTGTGAATCAGTCATTTTCACATACTGGTACGCCCATTGACAACGCAGTGAATGAGTCTTTTTTTTCGAATCTAAAGAGAGAAGAAATCTATAGGCATGACTATCGCTCAGAGCGCGAATTCAAAAAAAGAATCGCAAATTATATCATGAACTATAACCATAATCGTCCGCACAGTTATAACAATTACAGGTCTCCTGATGAAAAGGAAACTCAGTATTATGCACATCTGTCGGAATAAGTGGTTCAGAATATAACACCGATTCGAATCTTTGCGCGAATTATTTCAAATGTTTGTAATCAGACACAATTCTAAAAAATGTCTGAAAGTATTGCTATGCCTGCAATACAGAAAAGAGTCGGAATTCCGTGGTTCAGAATTCCGACTCCGATTCATTTGGTTGCGGGAGGGGGACTTGAACCCCCGACCTCCGGGTTATGAGCCCGACGAGCTACCAACTGCTCTATCCCGCGAAGTGGTACCGGAGACCGGACTCGAACCGGTACGAGAATCGCTTCTCATAGGATTTTAAGTCCCAGGTGTCTACCAATTCCACCACTCCGGCTTATAAAATGGCTCCGAGGGTGGGGCTCGAACCCACAACCTACCGGTTAACAGCCGGTTGCTCTGCCATTGAGCTACCTCGGAACATCTACTGTCTTATTTGCGACTCGTTTAGTATAGCCGATATCAATGGGCTTGTCAACAACATTTTGTCGACAAGCCCATGTTTTTATTCCAGTTCACCAGCGGTCAGTTCTGGCCTTTCAGATCCTCTGCATGATTTCTTCTGACAAGCTCTGCCTTTGTCTTGTACTTGGCAGCATTGTCCGCATCCCCCATCGCCTCATAAACGGCTGAGAGCTCGTCCATTACATCTGCGTTGCCCGGTGTGATCGTGAGCACCCTCTTGTAATCAGTGACCGCTTCCTCAGCATTGCCCATGGAAGCTTCCGCTACAGCAAGGTAGTACCACAGAGGCCACCAGTTTGCATATCTGCCCTCTTTGTATTTGCTCAGGATGTCTATGCCGCCGGCAAAATCGCCGCCCATGATCCTGTTGCAGCCAGTCTCGATCTGTACCGGCTCCTCGAGGTCGAGAAGCATTCCGGAGATCTCTTTTCTGAGGTCCTCAAGCTGTACATCATCCATACCCGCAGCATCATTATCGGCGGATGAAGAGTACTTCAGAAAATCATCCCATGTCAGCTTAGTCTTGAGATACAGTCCGAGATTGAGATATGCGTATCCGAGGAAATAGTATCCCATGGCAAAGTCCGGATGCATCATGGTCAGGACTTCGAATATATCGAGAGATTCCGCCTTGAATGCTCCTATGTATGCCTCGCCATCGTCAGTGATATTTCCTGCCGCCTCAGCCTCAGATACAGCTTCATAGCAGGCCTTGCAGGCTCTTCCGTAGAGATACAATGCTGCGCGCGATTTAGGTTCTATGGCAAGTGCTGTCCGAAGCAGCATGCATGCTTCCTCAAATCTGCCTTCATCTGCAAGTTTTGCTGCCTCGGTGACAAGCATCGGTTCTGCCTGCGGACCGGCTGCAGCTTTGATGTAAGCAAGATACTTGTCAGCATATACAAAATCAGGATCGGCGCCTATGACCTTGGCCATATCGAGAACGATCGACATAACGCGGATCTGGCCGTTTTCGCCTTCGCTGATCGGTACAGGTATCCCGCTGAGGATTCCCTGAGCGCCCATAACACGCAGGAAATCTTCGCTCAGCTCGCCGAAGAGCATTTCATTATTATGCGGTATAAGATATTTACTTATTCTGTCTTTCTTTTCCACTATGCCAGTTCCCATCCGTCACGTTCGAATTTTACCATTGCTTCCTCAGGGATCTCCTTCTCAAGGTCAGCATGGATCGCTCCGGTCAGAACATCAAACTTCAGATCGTCATCGAACATACCGTACAGAGGCTCTGCGAAAGCACGGAATATCCTTGCGCGGTTCTCTGCCTTGCCGATCTTGTTTTCAAGTTCATTCTCACGGATGTAGTCTGTCAGCTTTTCAAACAGGTCATACGGTCTCATGCCGATATCCGAAAGGATCCTCGGAACAGAAGCCTTGAATCCGCCCTCACCAATAAATGCATCGATGACTCTTGCAACAGTTCTGATCCTGATCAGGTCCAGAGCAGGCATGTGGTCGTTGGAGATGACATCGTAAGGTGAATCGAATGTAGAGCAGTAACCGAATTTATCTGCCGTACCTCTCAGGATGCTGCCGCTTGTAAGCTGCAGGAAGTCGATCTTGACAGGCTGACCTTCAGCAAGACCGAACGCCTTGTTGAAGGAACGGCCAAAGAGCGCTTCCGTCTCATTAGGCAGACCTGCGATGATGTGGATATAGCATTTGACATTCTCAGAACGGAGCAGCTTTGTAACGTTGTACATGAGCTGATAGATATTTTCCTTCCTGTCTACAGAAGCAAGGACTTCAGCGTTGGTGCTGGCAACCTCTATATTGAATTCGAACAGTCCCGGTCTGGCCTCTGAAAGAAGTCTGATCGTCTGATCATCGAGGTTCTCTCCATCGATATTGAATTCGAAAGTGGTCACTCCGTTGTCATTGGTGATCAGGTACTCAAATATTCTGTAAGCCCTCTCAGTGCTGAAGTTGAAGAATCTGTCAAAGAAAACGACCCTCTTAACTTCCTTGACGAGGAAGTATCTGAGTTCTCTGCAGACTCTGCCGAGGCTGAGAGAACGGATCTTATTGTCCGGATAATAAGGAACATAAGCGGTCATGATGCTGTCGCCTCTCATGGATTCGTAGTAGACGACATCCTCAGGAAGCGCTGTCGTATCGTATGGGAACGGCAGATCTTCAAGCTCGATCGGTTCATCAAACTTATTGACAATAATGTCTTCTCCATCGCGATATGCCAGACCGGCGATATTTGCGAAATCGAACTCATAGTTGATGACTGAATTCAGGAAATTGAACAGTACTGTCTCTCCCTCACCGCGAATTACATAGTCTATCCATGGATTTCTGGACATGAAGTCTTTTGTTCCAAAGGAAATGTGTGCTCCGCCGGCCAGAACGGCAGTAGTCGGAGCTGCCTTCTTGATCATTTCCGATACTGTGCATACATGTCTTTCATTGAGAGCATCGCACTGGAAATACACGACATCATATCTGCCGGAGATGATGTCTTCGTAAATACGGCCGTCAAGCTCGTATTTGCCGTACGTCTTCATATCCACATCGACAGGAGAATCTTCGCTGTCGACTATGGAATACAGATATCTCATCGCATAATCTGTGTATTTGCAGTCAGTTTGAATCGTGGTCAGGAGCAGTTTCATTTGTTTCACATCCTTTCAGGCGCTTTGATTCCGAGCAATCCCAGACAATTTGCTATAACAGTCTTAGCGGCGAGAACCAGTGACAGCTTGGCCAGTTTCTCGTCTTTGTGAACTTGTTGAAAGCCTGAGCGATGTCCACAAGATGTCTTGTCACGATAGATGGTTCATATTTATCTGCTGCTTCGAGCACGATCTCAGGTACTCTGTATAGCAGCTTTATCAGTGTATATGCACTGTCGCTTTCAAGATAGCTCCAGTCGGCGCTTCCGTTTCTGATCGCTTCCAGCTCTTCAGGCGCAGCATTTCTGAGTACGCTTGATGCTCTTGCATGAGTGTACTGTACATACGGACCTGTCTCTCCGTCAAAGTTCAGGACCTTATCCCAGGAGAAGGTATAGTCCTTGATCCTGTTGTTGGAGAGTTCCTGGAAGATGACAGCGCCTATGCCGACTTCTTTTGACACCTCATCGATATCGATGCCCTGAGCGTTCTTTTCTCTCATGATTTCCGCAGTTTTCTCAACTGCAGTATTGAGTACGTCTTCGAGGAAGACGACAGTACCCTCTCTTGTAGACATCATCTTGATATCGTCTCCGTCTGCGAGGCTTACAAGACCGAACGGCACGTGAATGCAGTCTTTCTGCCATGTATAGCCCATCAGTTCAAGAACCTGTTTCCACTGCCTGAAGTGGAGGTTCTGCTGAGAAGCGACAACGTAGATGCACTTGTAGAAATCGTATGTTTCTTTTCTGTATACGGCTGCCGCGATATCTCTTGTTACATACAGGCTT
>ONHU01000062.1 GCA_900317675.1 uncultured Eubacteriales bacterium | reverse complement strand
TGACACTGTCTATGGTAAAAGCAGTCATGTTGGCTATGGCATCGTATACTTCCTTCTGGAATTCGATGCATTTGCCGACTGCTGACGGGTCTTTGACAGCTCTTACATCTATAGTTACAGACATGTTGTTCTGTCTGCCGTTACTCATCCTGTCCGCAACTACGAGGGTATCGCTGTATCTGTCGGCAGAGATCCGGATGATATCCCTGATCACCTGCTCGCTGATCCTGAAGGTCCCGAAATAGCTGAACTGCGGTCTGACGACAGTCCTGTCTGCCGGTCCATCGTCTTCTTTGCCCGGTCTGCCGCTTACTGCATTGCCCAGGGCTTTGTCTCTGAAGAATTTCAGAGGATTCATAAAGTATCCGGCAAAATCCCTTCTCAGCTGTCCGACAGGGGCCGGGATCACGTGCTGACCCTCGTCATTTCTGTGGTGGTGTGCCAGTTCGCGTTCCTCTTCGGTGGTAATGTCCTCGATGTAGATCCGCTCTTCCGGTTCGCGAAGTCCGAGCTGAGAAGCAATGATATTGGTCATCCTGTCAGAGGTACCGATGATCATCAGCGTATCGGGATCGTATTTTTCCAGTGCGCTTTTGACCTCGTTTCTGTGGTCTTCGTAATTGAACAGGGCAGTCCTCATTGCCGCTGCCTTGGATGCGCATTTTTTGGCAGATGTGCCTGCTACGATCTGCCCTTTGTAGATCAGCAGGCCGTCATCTATTATCGCGTCAAAACCTCTGCTCTGGGCGAGCGCCGTTGCCTGATAGCTTTTGCCGCTTCCGCTTTTACCGGTAAATGATACTACTTTCATCGTTCTGTTTTCCCTCGCATGAATTAACGCCGTTAACTCTCGCTGCACCTGCAAATGTGCATTTTCCAATGGTTCTGCAGTATTTACAAATTGTTTTACCCGTGCTATACTACGCGTGTAGATATTATTGCTTAAGAAGGAGGATATATCATGGCATATAAGATTTCCGAAGATTGCATCGGCTGCGGTGTATGTGCAGCTGGATGCCCTGTAGAAGCTATTTCTGAGGGTACACCTTATGTTATCGACGAGAGCGCTTGCATCGACTGTGGTGCTTGTGCAGCTAACTGCCCTGTAGGCGCACCTGCTGAGGCATAGTCTGATAACAGGCAATTGATGCTTATCTAAAATCCCGCAGCGTTGCTGCGGGATTTTTATTGTACGGTCAGCGCCGGATCATCAGCTTATCTTCCTGCTGACGTCAGCGATCAGTGACTGCCGTTCTCCTTTTCGCTCATATTCTTGATCATGAATGAAAGCGCATGCAGGCTGTCTGAAAGATGAACAGACTCCAGAGCGACGTTCTCAGGCACGACAAGATCTATCGGAGCGAAGTTCCATATTCCCTTGACTCCTCCGGCTACCAGATCATCAGCTACATTCTGAGCATTCTCTCTGTTTACACAGATGATTCCTATATCAATGTGCTCTTTTTCAACGTAGTCTCTGAGCTTGTTGTAGTCCATTACCTCTACGTCATTGATCCAGTTGCCTATGATCTTAGGGTTGACATCAAAAAGACCCATGATGTTAAACCCTATCTTGTAGTAGTAGGTATAGTTAGTGATGGCCTGTCCCAGATTACCAACGCCAACAACAACTGTCTTATATTCACGGTCAAGTCCAAGGATCCTGTTGATTTCCTTGTACAGTTTATCTACTTCATATCCGTATCCCTGCTGTCCGAATTCACCGAACGTATTCAGGTCCTGTCTGATCTGGGATGCGGTATAGCCGATCATCTCGCTGAGTTCATTTGATGATACTTTTCTGACACCTTTGGTCTGTAGATGTCCCAGATATCGTCTGTATCTAGGCAGTCTTCTGATTATTGCATTTGATACTTTTGCTTTGCTTGACATACATTACCCCCTGTGGTTGTTTTTCTCAGGCTCAGGAGATACTACTTGTTAGCCTCAATATACTCAACGATATCAGCAACTTTTGTGAAGTTTTCAGCAACCTCGTCAGGAATCTCTATACCGTATTCATCCTCAACGCCGAGAATGATCTCAACAGCATCCAGCGAATCAGCTTCCAGATCCTTCATAAAATCAGTATCCATGGTTACGATCGATGGATCTACATCCAGCTGCTCAACGATAAGATCTTTTACTTTCTCAAATACCATTGTTTTTCTCCTTGTTCTTAACTGTTTTGGCCCTTTTCAATATAGTATTATAATTATAATTCCACGCTATATCAATAATTCGTATGTCTTTTTTCTCAAAACACAGTGATAGCAAGGCTTTTGAGTAACCACCATTACCTGTTTCACTGCAATTCCATCCACTCGTCATACAGATCGGTGATTTCTTTTTCGTACTCTGCCATTTTTTCAGCCTGCTCATGCATCCATTCGAAATCCGCTGCTTTATCCGGATCGTTCATGGATTCTTCTATATCCGCTATCTTTCCCTCGAGTTCATGGATCCTTTCCTCGATCTCATCGCCCCGTCTGGCTCTGCGGCGTTCTTCGGCTTCTTTCTGCTTACGTGCCTGCCGATCTGCCTCTGATGCAGTCGAAGTCACAGAAACTGCGGCCTGAACCGGCACGCTGGCTGCAGACTTTTCGGTATCCGGTACTTCATCGCCCGGCGCCTCTGTTTTCTCAAGATAGTAATCAAAATTACCCTTATATTCGATGACGCCTGAAGCTGTCAGTTCAAGGATCCTGTCAGGGATCCTGGTGAGAAGATATCTGTCGTGGGATACTATGATAAGCGTCCCGCCGAATTCTGTCAGCGCGTCCTCAACGACTTCCTTTGACTCTATATCGAGATGGTTGGTAGGTTCGTCAAGCACCAGAGTGTTTGCCCCTGAAAGCATCAGCTTGAGAAGCGAGAGCTTGGCCTTCTCTCCTCCGGAGAGATCCCCTACCTGCTTAAATACATCATCGCCTCTGAAAAGGAATCTTCCGAGCAGAGACCTCATTTCCGTGTCGCTGTACAGGTGATAGGCGTTTTTCATCTCGCCGAGGACGGTTTCATTGTCATCAAGGAGTCTCTGTCCCTGATCATAATAACCAAAGTCCACGTTATAGCCTGTCTTGAGATATCCGCGGTCCGGCTCCTCTTTTCCCATCAGGATACGCAGCAGAGTCGTCTTGCCGATCCCGTTGTCTCCGATGATGCAGACCTTCTCGCCCTTTCTTACATCGAGCGAGACATCCTCGAAGAGCTTCTTCTCTCCGTAACTCTTGGCAAGATCCTCGCATACAAGGACCTCACCTCCGCTTTTGAAATTCTGCTCAAAACCGAGTTTCATGCGGCTCTGGACCTCTGTCGGGCGGTCGATCAGCTCGATGTGCGCAAGTCTTTTCTCTCTCGATCTGGCACGTTTGGCAAGATGTTCCGTCCCGTGCTGCCGGAATCTGCGGATCATTTCCTCCTGCCTGGCAATCTCAGCCTGCTGCTTTTCATACTCACGCATGAGGGTTTCCATTCTTTCCTCTTTTTTGATGAGGAATTCAGAATAATTGCCGGCATATGCGTTGAGCGTTCCTCCGCTCATATCGAATATCCTTCCGACGATACGGTCAAGGAAGTATCTGTCGTGAGATACTACAAGCAGCGTTCCCTGATAGCCTTTGAGGAAATTCTCGAGCCAGGAAAGCATTTTCAGATCGAGATGGTTGGTGGGCTCGTCAAGGATGAGTATATCCGGTCTGCGAAGCAGCATACATGCGAGAGCAAGCCTTGTTCGCTCTCCGCCGGACAGGACGTCGATCTTCTTGAGCTGATCTTCTTCTGAGAACCCCATTGCCCTGAGCACTGCTGAAAGCTCGCTTTTGTAGGTGTAGCCGCCCTCTTTTTCATACTCTTCTATCAGATTCGTATAGGCTGCAAGGCACTGATCAAAATCAGGTCTTGTGTGATCGGAGATCCTGACCTGGAGATCCTCTATCTCCTTCTCCATCCTGAAAAAATGTTCAAAAGACTTCTGTGCCTCTCCGATGACGGTTCCTCCGGCAAAGAAGTGGTTTTTCTGTTTGAGGTATCCGAGCGTCATGTCGCTTCGGATATATATATTGCCCGATGATGGTTCAAGCTCTCCGGCGATGATAGACAGAAGCGTCGTCTTTCCGCTTCCGTTAGGGCCGACGATGCCTATCCTGTCGCCTTTTTCCACGCCAAAACTGACATCCTCTGTAATGATGTCAGTTCCGTAAGATTTGCTGATGTCTTTTGCTGATAAAACTATCATCAGAACTCCAGTGCCGGCACTGCGTCGAGATCATATCCCGAGCGCTCGCCTGCTTTATATGCATAATACGCGGCCGAAGCTATCATCGCGCCGTTGTCGGTACACAGTACCGGACTCGGTCTGAGCACATCAATGCCGCGCGCAGCTGCTTTTTCACTGATCAGCTCTCTCAGTCTTGTATTGGAAGCAACGCCTCCTGCCATGACGATTCTCTTCTGACCGTACTCTTCCGCTGCGCAAACAGCTTTTTCCGCTATGACCTCCACGACAGCCTCCTGGAAGCTTGCGGCTACGTCATTGACGTTGATCTCTCTTCCTGCCTGCCTCTCGGTGTTAAGATAGTTGAGAGCCTGTGTCTTGAGGCCGGAAAAGCTGAAATCATAGCTGCCCGGCTCGAGCCACACTCTTTTGAATGCGATTGCGTCGCGATTCCCTTCTCTGGCAGCTTTATCGACTTTTGGACCGCCCGGATAGCCGAGACCGATGACTCTCGCCACCTTGTCAAACGCTTCTCCGGCAGCATCGTCTCTTGTCCCGCCGATCTTTTCGCATCTGTTGTAGTCAGGCACATTTACGATATTAGTATGGCCTCCGGAAACAACCAGCGACATGAAAGGCGGCTCCAGATCGTGATGTTCAAGATAATTGGCCGCAATATGCCCATGCATGTGATTGACCCCGACAAGAGGGATATCCCAGGCATATGCGATGCTCTTAGCCGCAGCAACACCGATCAGCAAAGCTCCGACCAGTCCGGGTCCGTAAGTGACTCCGACAAGATCGATATCCTCCGCTGAGACTCCTGCTTCGCTGAGCGCGCGGCTGATACAGTCATTGATGTTTTCAAGGTGACGGCGCGAAGCGATCTCAGGCACGACACCTCCGAACTGAGTATGGATGTCTATCTGCGTGCTTATGACATTGCTCAGGATCTCACGTCCGTCAGCAACAACACTGACTGCGGTCTCATCACAGCTTGTCTCTATTCCTAATGTAAGATGCTTTTTGTCTTTCATATGGTATCGATTTCTACTTCCAGATCTCCGGAATTACCGTTTCTGTGTCCTTCAGATATTTCCTTATCCATCAGAACTGCATCCTCGGCATCTTCCGCGTAATACCCTTTTCTCAGGCCGGATTCTTTGAAGCCGTTCTTCCGGTACATGGAAATTGCCGGTATGTTGCTCCGTCTGACCTCGAGCAACAAGATTCTGCAGCCTGCTTCTTCTGCCTTCTCTGCCATGTACCTGAGGAGAATGCTGCCAATGCCCCTGCCTCTGAATTCAGGCGCGATCGCGATATTGTAGAGCTGAGCCTCATCAGCGATGATCCACATATCAGCATAGCCTGCTGCAGCTCCATCCAGTTCGGCTACAGCGACAAAAGCTCTTTCATTCTCGATTACGTCATGTGTTATGGCATCGGCGCTCCAGGGTGATGTGAAAGACTGCCGTTCTATCCTTGCGAGAGCCGGTACATCATACAATCGGGCCGGTCTGATACTCAGAGTGCTCATATTCTTCCTGCCTTTCTGATCTTATCGCTGAGAGTGCCTTCCCTGAGTCTCTGCTCTGCTTCTGAGAGTCTCATGTATTCAGGCATGAGTTCTTCATAGCTTACGCAGCTGCCGAGCGAAGCCATCCTGTATGCTATACGGGCAGCAGGCTCAGCGCTCTGATACCTGATCTCTTTATCTGCAAGGATAAGCTGATCTGAAAGCCCCTTTTCGTCAAAGGCTTCTTCTATTATTTCTCTGTAGGCATCAATGCCGTCTCCGGTAAAGAAAACTTTTCCGCCTCCGGTGACCGCAGGATCCGTCAGTTTTCCGAGTAATTCTTCTATCATGTACTGGCGCTCTTCCAGTACAGGGATGACAGTATGTTCACTGCTCCCGGATGTAAAGCAGACTTTCCATACTCCCGCATATGTCTGATGTCTTCTGGCGTTGATAACCGATGCGATGTACAAAGCGCCGGATAAAACAGCCGTCTCCAGAGCCCCCTGTGCAAGAGACTCAAGAGATGAGATCCCGATGCACGGAAGACCGAGCATCTGCGCCATCGTCCTTGCGGTGGTGACACCGATCCTGATGCCTGTAAATGATCCCGGACCGCGGGATGCTGCAATATGGGTCAGATCCCTTTTGGTGATGCCTGCGGCTCTGAGCGCTTCGTCACTGATCGTGATGATGTCCCTCAGGTGGTTCATTTCAGTCTCAGATGAGGCACAGAAAACACGGCCATCATCTGTGATGACCGCTGCGGAACCGTATTTGCCTGTTGTTTCGACTACCAGTATGTTGAACATTATATTACCGTTATGCGCCTTTTGTCTCCGTCTGCGTATTCAAGCTGTACCAGCAGAGCATCCCCGGGAAGCGCATCTGCTACTATGTCAGCCCACTCTATCACAGAAAGGCCGCTGTCTTCAAGATAATCATGGGCTCCGGCATAGAAGAATTCTTCCGGTCCGGACAGTCTGTATACATCAAAATGATACAGCGGGAGCCTTCCGCTCCTGTATTCCCTGACGATAGTGAACGTTGGACTTATGACTTCTTCAGTGATCCCAAGTCCTTCAGCAATGTATTTCGTAAGAGCTGTTTTGCCGGTGCCGAGATCGCCGATCAGAGCTACGATGTCTCCCGGCTCAGCGGCATCAGCTATACTGAGGCCGAGCGCACGAGTATCAGCCTCAGTATCTGTAATGTAAGTTCCTTTTTGTATTTCTTTCATTGCTTATCTGTATCTATAGCAGCTGATTTTGCGATCGCACCGCTGTGCAGGAAGCCGCTTACCCTCTTATAGAGTATGAAAGTCAGCACGGAATTGAGTCCTGCTTTCAGAAGATTGAATGGTATGATAGCAGTCGGAAGCATCGCTATCACAGCTGCTCTCGGAGCTCCCATGTACAGAGGGGTGACGATGAGGTTCATCACACACATTACAGCTGTTGCAAGTATCACGGCTGTTACGAGTGAGATCACCGCCATTTTTCTTGTCTTGTTTCTGCTGTACATAATTCCGATGACTACAGCGACTAATCCGGTCGCAACGAAGTGCATCAGGAATCCGTAGAGTCCGTCTCCACCGAGCATAAACGCCTGGATGAGGCAGACTATGAGAGTTACAATGAGACCCGCTGCCGGTCCGAATGCGAATGCCGTGATATAGATTGGCACATCTGCAGGGTCATACACCAGGAATGGTGCCGGCGGGAACGGGACCCTGACGATCAGCAGCAATACGATGGATATTGCTGTCATCATAGCGAGTTTTGCGATAGCGGCTGCACCGAATTTGTTTTCGTTTTTCATAACATATTCCTCCTTTGTAAAACTATTCGGATGGAATCTGTCAGGCATTAATAATGACCTTGATCAGGATCAAGGCCATTCATTACAATAACTCAGCAAGTGTCTGTAATGCTGTGTTTCTTTCATCCGGACTATACCGTCGGTACTGGATTCTCACCAGTTCGGCCAAAAGGCTCGTGGACTTACGCTCAGAAGCGATCACCACCGGTGTGGACTTTCACCACGCCCTGAAACAGATTATTGATTATTCGCAGCAGAGGGAGTAGATCGCTCTGGCGTAGACTCGTGCCATCCTGAAAAATGATTCTACGCTGAGTCTCTCATCCGCCTGATGCATAGTATCCTCTTCACCCGGGAACATTCCGCCGAAGCAGAGGATATTATCGACCATCTTGGCATAAGTGCCTCCGGCCTGTACGATTGCCGGCGTCTGTGTATCTCCTGTCTCTTCTCTGTAAGCATTCAGGAGCTTGCTTACCATCTTGCTGGAGAGCTTCATATAGATCGGTTTCTGCACCATTCTGGTGATGATTCCGATCGATGTGTCACGAAGGCAGCTTTCCATGCCGGTTGCCAGTTCAACATCTGTATATGTGACAGGATATCTGATGTTGATCGAAAGCGACGCCAGTTCTTCACTAATATTAGCTACTCCGACGTTCAAAATCAATGGTCCGGACTCATTATCTGCAAAATTGCAGCCAAATCTTTCACCGTGAAGATCAAAACCGACGTGTTCATTGTAAAAAGCTATGTAATCGTTCAGATCTTCATTAGCGAACCGGATCCTTCCGAGAAAATCCATCATAATGCTGATGGCATTGATCCCAAGCTCCGGGCGGGCACCGTGAGCGGCCTTGCCCTTTGCCTCGACAGCAAGAGAATTGCCCTGTCTGCGGGTCCTGATATCGTATCCTGTCTCAGCTGCGTACAGTGAAGCCTTCTGGATAACAGCATCAAAGTACTTGCTGTCTCCGGCGATTACTGCCTTTGCATTTGCCGGGACCGCGTTGTGGGCAACGCCTCCGGTCAGCTTTGTCAGTCTCAGATCTTCCTTGGCGGGAACTGATGAGAATTTCTGCGCAAGGTCGAAAACCATGATCCCCATCTCTCCGTTGACG
The DNA here is from genome assembly GCA_900317675.1 of uncultured Eubacteriales bacterium. Taxonomy (GTDB): domain Bacteria; phylum Bacillota; class Clostridia; order Peptostreptococcales; family Anaerovoracaceae; genus Crickella. Next base: position 2,994 of record ONHU01000062.1, on the reverse strand, counting down.
ATCGGAAAATCACCGTCAGGAGTGAAACCCATGTCAGGATGACCATATCTGTCTGTATAGTAATTGATGCTGATATCTCCTGTTTCCTCATCCAGACCGAGGATGAGTCTCAGGTTATTTCTGAAAACAGCTCCGGATTCTCTGACAGCTTTGAGAGCGTAGAGTGATGCGATCACCGGGCCTTTGTCGTCAGACGTTCCTCTTCCGTACAGGAAGCCGTCCTTCTCATACATTCTCATACATCTCGAAAGGTCCTTTGGTCCATCCTGTTCCTGTCGGAACGACATCGAGATGACCGACGATCCCTACCGTCTTAGCATCAGCAGCGAATTCTTCATTTGCTTTCTGATCGATATAACCTGCATAATTATCCACATTATGTGACTCGAAACCCATTGCCGCTCCGACTCCAAGCGTATGCATGAGTGAATCGTGAACGCCTCTTCCGAAAGGCAGGAGCTCTCCGTCGGCCGTTTTGACAGGCTGGTCTTTTACGCTCGGGATAGCTACTGAATCTTTCAGTGTCCTCAGCATATCGTCTCTGTAGGTATCAAGTATTTCAAGATAATTCACTGTTCTTCCTCCGTTGTTGTCTCCTGAGTTTCCTCTACGTCTTCAAGCTTCTGCGCCTCTGCTTCACTCCTTGTTACATATTCGGAAACTACCTTGCCGTCTTTTATAGTTGAAAGGTTAACAGTTCTTACGACATTTCCTCTGTCATCAAATGAGAATACGCCCGTCGCGCCTCTGAGGTCCTTCAGATCTGCGATTGCAGCCCTTATGTCCTTGCCTTCGGTAGACTTAGCGTTGTGTATCGCGTTGATCAGGATCAGATATGAGTCATATCCAAGCGCAGCGTCTTCCGTAGGTACATCGTCAGATCCGTATCTTGCTTCATATTCCAGCTGGAATCTGTCCGCCTCTTCTGTCAGAGCATCCGAGGCCTCGCTTGAACCGGATATGACAGAAGCGTACGGGAATACGATCTTGATGTCTGTATGCTTCTTCATCATTTCCGTGAAGTCGCTCATACCCCAGCTTCTTGGTCCGATAAACGTGACATCTGTAAGTTTCTTTTCTTCAGCCATGGTGAAGAATGTATCCATCATCCCGGTGCCGAGCGAAACGAAGCATACATCGCATTTGTCTGAGGCGATCTTGTTGATCGCGTCTTTCATCTCCTCCTCATCCTGGGATATCTCGATCCTTGAATTAATCGGATCAGAATATTCATATCTGGTGTAAAACCTGATCTTCTCATCGAATCCATCGATAAGGGCTGCCGTGCTGCTGTCGTTTTTCAGACTTACGATGTCTATATTTGAAGACCCGAGCTGTCTGTACGCGTATTCGGCAAGACCTTCGCCCATCTGCGACTCGGTGATGCACGCGCGGAAATAATACTCGTTGGACTGCGTTATAAGAGGATTGGTCGCAGACGGTGTTATTGTAGGGATACCGGCTTTCTCAATATACTCTGAAGCCGCAAGTGATGTGGCTTCTCCGGCGCTTCCGATAATAGCTGCAGGCTTCATATCTATCAGCCCCTGGATCGCAGTCCTTGTAGTGCTGACTTTAGACTGAGTGTCTATCTTGCTCAGGACTATCTTATATCCGTCGACGCTGCTGTATATGCTGTGTGCCAGTTCTATTCCTTTGAGTTCGTTCTTGCCTCTCTCAGAATTCCGTCCTGTCTGAGGTTCGAAAACGCCTATAGTGATGACCGGCATCTGATCCTCATCGGTCTCCTCAAAAAAAGCATGCCTGAAGCTGTCGAATGTCGTACATCCGCTCAGCAGCGCTGCCAGCATGGCAGTCATTATCAGGCATACAAGTGATGCTGTTTTCTTACCAGTTCTCACTTTCAATTATCTCAATCATCCTTTCAGCGGTGTCAGCATAATTCACTTCTCTTCGAACATTCGCAGCTCCTCTCATACCCTTGGTATAGTATACTACGAATTTGCGGAATTCTTTGACTCCCGTATCTTCTCCCTTGAGTTCGCAAAGCATCCCAAGGTGTCTTTTCATCATTTCAGTCTTTTCCCGTCTCGAAGGCGGAGGAAGAGGCTCCTCGCCGCGAAGCGCCCTTCTCAGGTCGCGGAAGATCCATGGATTTCCCATAGCTCCCCTTCCGACCATGACAAAATCGCAGCCGGTCTCTTTGAGCATCCTGAGCCCTGTCTGCGCGTCACAGACATCTCCGTTTCCGATCACAGGGATGCTTACGTTTCTTTTGACCTCTCTGATAATATCCCAGTCGGCCTTGCCGCTGTAGTACTGCGGCCTGGTTCTCCCGTGAACCGCCACCGCGGATGCTCCGCCTTTTTCAGCTGCCCTTGCAGCCTCGGGAGCATTGATATTATCATCCGTAAAGCCTTTGCGTATCTTGACTGTCACGGGCTTGGATGAGCCTCTGACAGCTGCCCGGACGATCTCACAGATCAGATCCGGATCCTGCATCAGCGCCGATCCGTCGCCGTTCTTAACGACCTTAGGTACAGGACATCCCATATTGATGTCCAGTATCACATTGGAAAGTCCGTCAAGATGAGCAGCGGCAAATTCTATCACTTCCGGCTCGCTTCCGAAGATCTGTATCGCTGTCGGACCTGAGTCCTCAGGTATCCATGTCAGAAGCGGCGTCTTTCGGTCTCCGTAATAAAGCCCCTTGGCGCTGACCATTTCAGTATAAGTCAGCGAAGCGCCCTGTTCTTTACAAAGGGTCCTCATAGCTGCATCCGTGATGCCGGCCAGAGGCGCAAGTATGAACGGAGAGTCAAGTTCGATATTGCCTATTGTGTAACTCATCGGCTCTGGAGCACTCTCTTCTTGTGGAGGCCCTTGTTCTTTTCGTAGAGGATCTGAAGACCATTAAGAGTAAGTCTCCTGTCAATGATATCTATACAGTCGACTCCGCTCTCAACCATTGTAGCCATACCGCCTGTAGCAACGACCTTGATCTCTTCAGGATCGCAGCCCAGTTCAGAAGCC